>DASQEJ010000220.1:0-7369 GCA_035633715.1 Actinomycetota bacterium
CCTCGGCGAAAGGGTCGGAGGGACGTTCACGATCGGCCTCGGGCAGAGCGACAACTCACGCGTCGTAGATCAGATCGCCGCCATGGAGCCGGACTACGTGTTCTTCGGTGGCTACGCCCTCGATGCCGGTCCGTTGCTCCGCCAACTGCGAGAAGCAGGCGTCGCAGCTCCGTTCATGTCGGGCGAGGCGTCGAAGCATCCTGAGTTCGGCAGGCTCGCCGGCGACGCGGCGGAAGGTGCGCTGGTCCTGTGCGCGTGCGCCGATCCGACGAGGATCGAGCCGGCGGCCGCTTTCGTCGAGGGCATGCGGGAGGCCTACGGTCCCGACAGCCCCGGCACGTTCGCCGTCGAGGCCTACGACGTCACGACGCTCGTCGTGGAAGCCCTGAGCACGTACGAAGGCGCTCCGGCCGACACGCGCTCGCTCCGCGCCCACGTCGTCGCGCACTTCGCCGACACGCAGGGATACGAGGGCCTCGCCAAGACTTACGCGTGGGACGAGGCCGGGAACCTGGAAGCCCGAGCCGAGGCCGTGTGGGTCTACGAGTGGGACTCGGCGGAGGGAGCATTCGTCGCCCAGGGGCCCGCGTCGGACTTCCTGGACTGATCCGGGCGCTGCGCGTGAGCGGAAGCAGACGGGAACAGAACCCGCCCACCTCGCGATTGCCATCCGCAGGGCGCGTCGGCGCGACGGCCTAACGTAAGACGCGGTCGAGGAGCCACGGGTCGCCGATGATCGACCCGTCTTCTCGCCGCTCGTCCGCCATCGCGTTGACGAAGTGGACTGCGCCCTCGTGCTCGAACGCCAGCAGCGGGTCGCTCGCGTCGTAGTTCGGCCCCCTGTACTCGAAGCTGCTCGCGGCGTGGACGACGCCGTCGGACAGCGACCTGACAGCGAAGCGCAGCGTCTCTTCGCTCGACTCGCCGCGGCTCCTTTCCTGCCTGCCGGCCCACAGGAGCCGGCCCCCGGCGACGCGCAGGAGACGATCCGGCGCGCCGGTGCTCTCGTCGATCCAGCGCAGCCGCCCTCGAGGCGAGTAGCACGCGACGAACCCGTCGTCGGGCAGCACGAGCGAGAAGTCGGCTCGCTGCCGGACGTGGCTCCCGGCGAAGCACGGCCCGGATCGCGTGGCCACGACCTGTCCGGCGCCGTCGTAGATGCGTTCGCCCGTCCCGGGATCCCCCACCGGCGCGCCGTGGAGACGCTTCCACGTGAACCGTCCCGTCGACGCGGAGAGGGCCCGCATCATCGCCTGCCCACCGGTCTCGTGAGAGTCGATCCCGGCGAGGTACAGGGATCTCCCGGTCGGCCCCGGTGATATCGCGATGAGGTGCTGCGTGCCGTCGGACATCGCGTGCCGCCACCTCGGCGATCCATCCGAGGCGTCCAGCGCGACCCGGTAGGGGCGGGCCCAGTCGTCGACGTAGGTCTCGCCGATGAAGACGAACAGGCCGGCGTTCGTGACCGCGGTGTCCCGGACGTAGGCGACGCGCGAGTCTGCCCAACGCCACTGCTCCCTCCCCGCGCCGTCGAGCGACACCACCTCGGCGGCGTAGGAGCCCGACCTGTTGTCCGGCTGTCCCACGAGCTCGCTGGTGACGGCGATGACGGACCCGTCGGGGGCCGGGGCCAGGTGGTCGTAGCCCGCGGCCATCCCCCGCTCGACGGGGTCGACCTGTCTCCATAGGTTCTCGCCGGTCCGGGTGTCGAAGGCGTACACGTACCCGGCGGACTCGAAGGGACCGGAACCGCTTCCGGAGATGTGACCGCCGCCGACGTAGACGCGGTGGCGCGCCGGCATGACGAGGAGGGCGCCCGCATAGGAGGCCGGGAACCCCTCGCCCTCCCTGGACGCCGCGAACGTGCGCCTCCAGACAGGGTCGGCCTCGCCCGGCTCGTAGGCGGCGAGCTGGACGTTCGTCTGGAACGGGTCGCCCATCACGACGAGAATCCGCTCGGTCTCGGGATCGAACGCGGCTGCGGTGGCGTAGCGGCTCGCTTCCATCGACAACCTGACGTCGGTCCAGCTCTCGTCCGCCCGGCCGGGGGCCGCGAGGGCGCCCGGGATCAGCAACGCGAACGTGAGCGCGGCAAAAGCTCTCCGCGGCAGGCCGTTCAAGGAGCCCCCCTTCCGTCGCACCGTAGGAGGAAGGTTACGCCTGGGGGGCTCCGATATCTGCGACTCGACGCGCGGCGGCCCCGAGTGACGAAGCGCAGGTCAAATGCGTGGCGGAGGCGGACGGGAACCGAACCCGCCGGCGGCTGCGCCGCTCCTCGGCGGGTTCGGATGGCATTTTCGAACAGGCAGCGCCGCACGTGTCCCTAAAGGAAACGTCGCATGCGATAAGCGCCGCCAGACGAGCAGCTATGCCGACAAAGTCGCCGCGCGCGCTTGTCAACACACTCGGCGACTTGGGGCGAGGTTGTCGCCAATACTCGCCGAGGAGTCGAGTCCACGACTACGCCGAGGGCTCTGTCGTAGCCGTGACGATCACCGTCCCGTCGGCCGAAGTCGATAGATAGGTGTCGTCCCCGTTGTAGTAGGCGTAGATGCCGTATACGCCCGGGGCCTCCCACGCGATCGTGTTGCCGATCGTGATGCTGCCCTTCTCGGTGTCCTCGGTTTTGAGGTCTCCGTACCCATGGCCCTTCGGCGGCTTGTCGGGCACCTTCTCGTAGATGCCAACCGTCCCCGTCGCGTCGGCCGGAAGCCTGACGACGAACTTGATCTTCTCCGCCTTCGGCTTGCTCGGGTTGGGATCGATCTGGAGGACCATCGGTGGCCTCGTCTTCTTGACCGTCACGGCAACGGGCTTCGAGCTCGCCGGCTTGTAGTCCCGGTCCCCGGGATAGGTCGCGACGACCTCGTAGGACCCCTCCTTCGTGAGCGGCACCTTGTTCTGCACGAGAGCGCGCCCGTTCTGCGGCGTCGCCTTGCCGTAGAAGACCTTCTTGTCCTTGTCGTAGACGCCCACGTCCGCGCGAGCGGCGGCCGGCAGCGTGACCGCAAAGAAGATCTGCTCCGAGGGCCTGCTGGGATCGGGCGACGCCGTCAGGCTGAGCGCGGGGACCGTCTTGTCGGGCAGACGACCGTCCAGCACGCTCACTTCGAGCTTCCCGCTGACGGTGCCGTTCGTCTTGATGCAGAACAGGTCCGAGATCGGACCCGGGCCTTGTTGTCCGATCCCCCACCGGAACCTCGTTGCGCCCGCCGAGGCGATCGCCGTCGGCGTAACGAGGCGGGGCAACCCGTATTCGGACACGCTGCCGAGCACGCGGACCTGCACGAACGGACCCGGCAGCGACCCGATGACGAACAGGTCGCGACCGCCGCCCGCGTCGAAGCGCCCCGCCGCCCACGCCGCGCCGCCCGAGTCCTTCAACGCGACCGGCGTCCTGGCGCGTCCCGGTGCGAAGAGGTGCTGGTAGTGGGACGGCCCGGACAGCGTGAGGACTTCTACGACCCCGGACGGCGTGGCGGTGCTGTCTATGCACAACAGGTCCGGCAGCGCAGTTCCGGCCGCGTCCGGCGCTACCACCCACTGATACCCCGCCCCGCTCTCCTCCCCGAGGTCGACCTCCGCGTGGAGGAGGAGGGGCATGGGCTCCAGCTTGGGGTCGAACACGTGGACCTCGACGTAGCGGGACCCGGTCGCTTCGACCTTTATGCCGAACAACCTCGGCTGCGGTCTACCGGCTGCGTCGAGCACGCTTCCGAGCGCCCACCGGAACCTGGCCGACGCGTCCGTCGCTGCCACCGGGGTCACCAAGTTCTGGACAACGAAGGACTGATAATCGTTCGCGCCGTCCAGGACGGAGATCTCCATATGTTGGGAGGCAGTCTGGGCGACCTTCAACCCGACCAGGTCGGAGCGGTCGTCGCCGTTCCAGTCGTGGACGAGCCAGCGGTAGTTCGTCGCCCCGTCGGCCGCATCGATTGGAGTCGGCCGCGCATTGAGGCCGGGAAGGAACTTGGTGTACGGATTCCTCAAGTCTGGTTCCGCGAGACGCGCCATCGTTCACGACTTAACCACGAGGCCTCTGTCGTGCCAAGTACCTAGACAACATCCCGGCTCGATCCCTACACTCGGTCGTGGTGGACTCGCACGATGCGCCGTCGGGCGCAGACGACGACCAGAGCGCAGGGCCTTTCGCCTCGGCAACGTCCTTGCGTGAAACCTGGCGCCGATCTGCTATGGGTGACCCCCAGGCCGTGCGCGACCTGCTCCAGGCGGCGCTACGGATGGACCCGACCTCGACCGAGGGACGCGCGGCCCGGCGGGCTCTGGGCCGGTCCTACAGACGCCGCGCCCGGCTGCTCGTTCGCCAGGCCGAGCACACGTCCGGGGACGCGGCGGCGGCATTGTTGGACGAGGCGAACGAGAGCTTCTTCATGGCGCTGGTCGCGGCGCATGCGCCCGGTTTGGAAGAAGCCATCGCTCTCTTTGCGAGTCCGGAGTCCGCGTCGCCGCCGGTGGCTGGGGTCCCCGACGCGCCCCGGTTCGTGGTCGCAGAGGGCACTCGGAACGTCGCCGACCTGTCGATCTCCGTCACGTGGGAACCTCCGGCCGACGCGACCGGCATCACCGGATACGACATCAAGATGACACCAAGCGTCGGAGCGCCCAAGTCGGTACCGGTCGCGTCGTCGGTCAGGACATACAAGCTCAGCGGGCTCGTGGCCAGCGTCGGCTACGAGCTCGAGGTCAGGGCCAAGAGCTCGGCCGGGACTGGAGAATGGGCCGACGCGATTCCGTCGAAGGCCGTGGCGGGCTCGCTTGCGCCGGGGGCGCCAACACTGGTCAAGGTGTCGCGGGCTGGCGCGACCCCGAAGGTCGAGTGGGCGCCTCCGCTGGACCTGGACGCACCCATTGCGATAACCGGATATCTACTGACCGCGTACCGCATGGTGGGGACTGTCCGGGAGGCCGTGAGCGAACGTCAGCTCGCCGACGTGACCGCCGCCCTCCTGCCGGGGCTGGCCCCGGGCTTGTACGCCTTCGGGGTACGCGCGCTCGGCCTTGCAGGCGCCTCGCTGGAGGCCCTGTCGCCTATCGTGGCTGTGGGAGACGACTTCGCGGTGAGGCTGCCTGCGATCTCGAAGGATCCCGCCGTCGCGTTCGAGACGACCCTCGACGATTTCAACGCCCAGAACTACCCGCGCCTGCTGAGCGACGTCGAGTCGATCGGGCGGAAATGGCGTTACGACCATCTGCGCGAGCAGGCCACTAGCGCGGCACAGCACGCGCTGGAGTACGACCGCCTCATCGTCGAGCTGATGGGTATGACGCTGGACAAGGCCGGCTTTGCCGAGACGATCCTGAGTCCCGCTCTTGCTGCTGCCGTGACCCACCTGAAAGAGGACCAACAGATCCTCGCGGACTACGCCACGTCAGACACCGTCAAGAAAGTCGCGGGCGAGATCGGAGACCTCACGAGCCGCGTGCTGCTCCTCCGGGCGATCTTGAAATGGTTGGTCGAAAACGAGCCAGTGGCGTTCTGGGTGGGCCTATTCGAGAGCCTGATCCGCGACCTCTCGGCCCTCTCCATGGATCTGAAGGCAACGCGCGCGTACCTCGAGTCCGAGTTCGCCACCGGGCCCGTCGGGAAGGCCGTCCAGGGGATGGCCTCCGAGCTCGCCAGGCAGAGCGGGCAGCGCGTCGACTCGATGATCGCTCCCCTGAGGGTGGTCGTCGATCAGGTGGTGGGTGGCACCAGCCACGCCATGCAGAAGGTGTTCGAGAGCTTCGACCTGCCACTGCTGATGAGACCTACGGCCGACGCGGACCAGCCGCCGGTCCCGAACGTCAACCCTCTCGACAAGGTCCTGAGGGGTTTGGACACGGCCGTAGAAGGCCTCTCCTCCACTGTCAAGAAGAGCGTCGCCGAGTCGCTCGCGAATGCCGGAAAGGGCTCGCCGGAGCTCTTCACTTCCTTGATGGTGTCGTACGTCGTCCTCCCGATCCTCGCCTTCGTATTGGTCGGAATGGCGGCCGGTCCCGCGACGGCGGCCGCGCTCGCCGCCGTCGTCACGCTGGGGGCTCAGCAGCTGATGCACGTGATCGCAAGATGGCTCACGGGGCCCTTGGACGGGGAGATCGAGCGGCTGGAAGCGGACATAGAGCGGAAGTTCGAGGAGCTCCGGCATGCCCTCGCACAACACGTCACCGGCATCAAGAACCCGACCGACGAGCTCGACCTCCTCGCGTCCGAGCTTCTCCAGCTGAAGGAGCTGGTACCGGAGGTCTTCCTGCAGGAAGCCGCAACCGTCCTGGGACACGCCCGGGACGTCGTGCTGAGAGGCGGCACGCGACTGGCTCTGGCCGCCGAACGCGCGCTCGGGATCGAGTGTGCGACGGCGTTCGACGTCATCCGGCTGGACTATCGTCCGGGTCTCCCTCCTGCGCCCCAGCTCCCCGGCGGGACGGCCCCCTCTCTGTTCGGAGGAGCGAATCTCCTTGCCGACCTCGACAGACTGGAACGAGGGCGGTTGCAGCTCAGGGACGCGAAAGAGGTCGAGGTCACGTACCGCCTCTCGCTCGCCCGGCTACTCGGCCGCGTCGAAGACCTAGTCGAGGGGACGATCGAGGAAAGGGGAGGCTTCGATCGTTTCGTGCGCGCGGGACGCACGGCCGTGGGCATCGACGCGCTGGACCTCACCGACTCGATGTTCCCCGGTTTGTATCGACCGTTGATCAAGGAAGTCAGGGTCCTCGGAGAGTTCGGTGACGTCCCGACGGGCCTGACGACCTACCCCGTCCCGGTCACCGTGACGCACAGCGGAACGTCGTCGACTCGTATCAACCGCGCGGCGAATCCCTTGTCGCCGCCGGTCGTGACGGACGTGCCGAAATACCTGCGCAAGTCGCCAGAGGACTTCGCCGCAGAGATCCTGAGCCGGCTTCCGGACGTGTACGCCCGGGCGAGAGACGCAGCGATGAGTCAACTTCCGCCTCAGGTGGCCGTCGCTGTCGTGTGGCCCTTCTACGACTACTACGGGATGCCGGACTACCTGGCGGGTATGCCGGCTCGGATCGCGGACACGATCACACGAAGCATCCCTCGGGAAATCGCGGCTGCCGTCGGCCTTGTCGGGTACGGGAAAGTCCATCAGGGCACCGTTCGCGAGACCGCCGCCGCGGCGCTTGCGCTTCTCGACTGGAGCATCCCCGGGTACACATCGGATCAAAGCCATAACCTGTGGACCGTTTCCTACACCCGGCCCGACGACGCCCAGATGAAGCAGTCCATAGACGATCTGAAAATCGTGAACGCCTTGGAGGAACCCATCCGAGAAGCTGCGAAGGATGCCTTCGGCGCCGCGAAGGCCGACGCTCGAGCCGCGATCGAGGCGACCTTTGCCAAGTG
>DASQEJ010000221.1:0-3286 GCA_035633715.1 Actinomycetota bacterium
CTCGCTCTCGTCGACGGCGTCCCCCGCACGCTGAACATCGCGGAGGTCGTCGAGGCGTACATCACGCACCAGATCGACGTCGTCGTCCGCCGCACGCGCTACCGGCTGCGAAAAGCCGAGGAGCGGTCGCACATCCTCGAGGGCCTCATCATCGCCCTCGACAACATCGACGAGATCGTGGCGCTCATCCGTGCCGCGGCCGACACCGGCGAGGCCCGCGACGGCTTGATGGCGCGCTTCGGGCTGACCGAGATTCAGGCGAACCACATCCTCGACATGCCGCTGCGCCGTCTGACCGCGCTCGAGCAGGACAAGATCCGCGAGGAGCACGCCGAGCTCCAGAAGACGATCGCGGACCTGCGCGACATCCTCGCCAACCCGGTCCGGGTGCGCGAGATCATCGCGACCGAGCTGAAGGACATCCGCAAGCGGTTCGCGGACCCGCGCCGGTCGCGCCTCGTTCCGGACGAAGGCGAGTTCGACATCGAGGACCTCATCGCGGACGAGGACCTGGTCGTGTCGGTGTCGCGCGACGGCTACGTCAAGAGCGTCCCGCTCGACACGTACCGGCGCCAGGGCCGCGGGGGCCGCGGGGTCAAGGGCGCGGCCCTCAAGGAAGGCGACATCGTCGACCACCTGCTGACGACGACCGCGCACGCATACCTGCTGATGTTCTCGAGCAACGGACGCGTGTACCGCGTGAAGGCCCACGAGCTCCCGAAGCGCGATCGCACCGCCCGCGGCACCGCGGTCGTCAACGTCGTGCCGATGCGGCCGGAGGACAAGGTCGCCGCCGTCATCGACACGCGCGACTACGAGAGCTATCGCTACCTGCTGATCGCGACCAAGCGCGGGATCGTCAAGAAGACCCTGTTCCGCGAGTACGACTCGTCCCGGCGCGAGGGCATCATCGCGATCAACCTCAAGGACGGCGACGAGGTCGTGCGCGTCCGCCCGACGTCGGGGAACGACGACGTGCTGCTGATCACCAAGAAGGGCAAGGCGATCCGGTTCTCCGAGTCCGCCGTGCGCTCGATGGGCCGCACCGCGACGGGCGTCATCGGGATCCGTCTCGACGAGGACGACGAGGTCGTGGCGTGCGACGTCGTCAGCGGCGAGGACGTCAAGGGCGAGCTGCTCGTGGTGACGCAGTTCGGCTACGGCAAGCGCACGAAGCTCCCCGAGTTCCCGCGCAAGGGCCGCGGGGGCAAGGGCGTCATCGCTGCGAAGCTCACGAGGCCGCGCGGCCCCCTCGTCGGCGCGGTCGTCGTCGGCGTCGACGACGAGGTCTTCCTCATCTCGGACGACGGTCAGGTCATCCGGATGCCGGTGAAGACGATCTCGCGCCAGGGCCGGCCCGCGACGGGCGTTCGGGTGATGAACCTGTCCGGGGGGACTTCGGTCTCCGCGGTCGCGCCGGTGGTCAACGAGCCCGACGACAACGGCGGCCCGGACCAGCCGAAGCTCGTCGAGTGACGTTCCTGCCCGGCCGATCGCCGAGGCGACCGGCCGCTATCCGGCGGCGCCGAGTCCTATAGCCCATACTGTGTTCGTCCTGGTGCGACGGTCCGGACGCGTCGCCGGGGCTCCATTCGACGCAGGGGGAAGCGTTGTCCTCTAGGGAAGAACGGGAGAGAGGCTGGCACTCCAATCCCGAAGCGGGTACCGCTTCGGGAGGCCACGTCACGCCCGAGACCGTCCCCTCGGACCCCTGGGCCGACCCGCTTGCCGCGCCGCTGCCGTCCGAGGTCGACCGGATGGGCTCGGTCGCCTCCCGCAGCCGCACCGACATGTTCCCTCCGTCCGAGCAGACGCTGCGTGAGGAGCGGGCGCAGCAGCCGCAGCCGGCCACGCGCACGCGCCGGCGCCGTGTCCCGGTCCGCCGCGTCAAGCGCCAGCTGAAGCACATCGACCCGCTGACCGTCCTCAAGCTCTCCGGCTTCTACTGGGCCGTCTTTCTGGTCGTGTGGCTCGTCATCGTCGCGATCCTCTACTCGATCATCGAGGCCGCGGGCTTCTTCGACACGCTCGAGGACGTGAACAACGGGTTCGCGCTGGGGTGGGGCAAGCTCGACATCACGCTCGGCCTCGTCGAGAAGTGGGCGTTTCTGGTCGGGATCACGTTCGCGTTGATCACGACGCTCGTGAACGTCTTCCTCGCGTTCCTCTACAACGTCGCGGCCGACCTCATCGGGGGCCTCGAGCTCACGTTCGTCGAACGCGACACGTAGGAGGCACGATGATCTCGATGCGGGAGGTCACCAAGGTCTTCCCCGGATCGAGCGCCCCCGCGGTCTCCTCTCTCTCGCTCGACGTCGACGCGGGCGAGACCCTCGTGCTCGTCGGGCCCTCGGGGTGCGGCAAGACCACGACGATGAAGATGGTCAACCGTCTCGTCGAGCCGACGTCGGGGACGATCCTCGTCGGGGGCACCGACGTCACGAAGCAGGACGTCGTCGAGCTGCGGCGCGGCATCGGCTACGTCATCCAGAGCATCGGGCTCATGCCCCACCGCACGGTCGCGGAGAACGTCGTCACGGTCCCGAAGCTCGTCGGCTGGGACGAGGCGCGCAGGAAGTCCCGGCTCGCGGAGCTCGCGGAGATGCTGGAGCTCGACCGCGACCTGCTCGACCGCTACCCGAGCGAGCTCTCGGGGGGCCAGCGCCAGAGGGTGGGCGTCGCCCGGGCTCTAGCCGTGGACCCGCCGGTGATGCTGATGGACGAGCCGTTCGGAGCCGTCGACCCGATCGTTCGGGAGCGGCTGCAGGACCAGTTCCTTCGCATCCAGGCCGAGCTCAAAAAGACGATCGTGTTCGTGACGCACGACGTCGACGAGGCCCTCAAGATGGCGGACCGCATCGCGATCCTGAACCGCGGCGGGATCCTCGAGCAGCTCGCGAGCCCGGCCGAGATCCTGCGTGCGCCTGCGAACGACTTCGTGCAGCGTTTCATCGGGGGCGAGCGCGCGTTGAAGCGGCTGGCGTTGCTCAAGGTTCGTGACGTCGAGCTCGACGCGCCCGGCCCGAGCGCGGACGCTCACGTCTACGCCGCCACCTCGCTGCTCGAAGCTCTCGACGCGATCGTGACTTCGAAGACCGGCGTCGTCGAGGTGAGGGACGAGAGCGGCGCCGTGACGGGCGTCCTGACGCTCGACGCGATCCGGACGGAGCTCGGGGCGTGAGGGACGAGCTGTACCGCTGGGACTGGGTGGTCGACAACCTCGACGACGTGGCGGCGCGGTCGTGGGAGCACGTCTTCCTCACATTGGTCGCAGTCGGCATCGGCC
>DASQEJ010000222.1:0-5017 GCA_035633715.1 Actinomycetota bacterium
GGCGCAGATGCTCATGGGCGGGACGTCGCACACGATCCCGGTAGCGGGCGGCGCGCCCCTGCTCGGCCGCTGGCAGCGGCTGCTGCTGGTCGAGCTCGACGAGCCGAAGCCGCGAGAGGTGGTCCTGCAGGTCTCCGCGGCGGGCAGCTAGGTCGCGAGCTTGAGCGGGGGCTCGGGCTCGTCCGCAGTGCAGACGCGGTCCCGGCCCTCCTGTTTCGCGCGATACAGCGCCTTGTCCGACGCGGCGACCAGCGCCTTGTAGGTGTCGCCGTGCATCGGATACGACGCGACGCCGATCGACACCGTGATCGTGAGCGGCTGCTCGCCCGGCGACCCGAACGGCTCGGATCGGATCGCGTCGAGGACCTTCTCCGCCGTCGTGCGGGCGCCGTGCAGGTCCGTCTCGGAAAGCAGGCAGATGAACTCCTCGCCGCCGTACCGCGCGAACGTGTCGACCTCGCGGATGACACGCGTGACGCGCTTCGAGAACTCGACGAGGATCGCGTCGCCGCGCTGGTGACCGTGGGTGTCGTTGATCGCCTTGAAGGAGTCGAGGTCGAGCATGAGGACGCTGAACGGGCGCTGGAAGCGCTGGGCCGCGGCGAGGGCCTGCGGGAACTGCATCAGGAAGTAGCGCCGGTTCCACACGCCGGTGAGGCCGTCGGTGATCGAGAGCCGCTGGGCCTCCTCGTGCAGCAGCACGTTCTCGACGGCGACGCCCGCCTGCTCGCCGAGGAAGACGACGTAGTCGAACTCCTCCTCGGTGAAGTGGTCGGCCGGATCGTTGCGATGCACCGCGATCACGCCCATGATCCGGTCCTGGCTGTACAGCGGGATCGCGATCGTGACCGGGTAGAGGGTCTCGGCAGGCGTCGGGCGCGGCCCGGCCTGCTGCGGCAGCATGACGTTCACCGACCGCTCGGCCACCAGGCCCACGACGCCCTCCCCGACCTTCACGCGGCCGAGCGCGTCGAGGTCGACGTTCACGCCGCGGGCCGGGTACAGCTCCTCCCGCGTCGACCCGAACATCCACAGCACCGCTCCGTCCGCGCGGATCGCGTCCACGGTCGTGTTGAGGACCGACGACAGCATCTGCTTCATGTCGTGGGTGGACCGGAGCGTGTCGCCGACGCGCCGGATCGCGCGCCGCAGCTGGTCGCGCGACGACGAGAGCTCGCTGACCGTCTCGCCGAGCGTGTCGGTCATGTCGTTGAACGCCTCGGCGAGCTGCCCGACCTCGTCGCGGGAGCGGACCTGGATGCGGTGGTCGAACCGTCCTTCGGCGATCGCCGCCGCGCCGGCCGACAGCTCTTCCAGCGGCTGCGTGATCAGCCGCGCTAGCACGTAGGCGAGCCCGGTCACCGCCCCGAGCGCGAGCAGGAGCAGGGCCGCCATGTAGAGGATGACCTTGTCCGACACGGCGCGGATGGGCGCCTCGGCCGTCGAGGAGACGAGGGCGAGGTCGCTCCCGTCGAGCAGGCGCCCCTTCGCCGACGCCGCCCCGCCGATGTCCGCCTCGAACGTCGCGGGGCCGAACGAGCCGATCCGGGCCGGGCCGTCGAGGTCCGCCGTCGAGGCGATGATCGTGCCCCCCGCGACCATCGACAACTCCACGGTTCCCGCGGTCGCGCCGATGAGGACCGACCGGTCGAGCCAGAACCCGCCGACGACCGATCCGACCTCGCCTTGCCCCTGGACCCTCACGGGGATCTCCTGCGTCCGGGTGAACCCGGGACCGGTCACCTCGCCGCCGCCGACGATCTCGCCGGGGTCCGGACGCTCGAAGCCGTCGACGAAGTCACCCGGGCCGCGGGCGTGGCCGAGAACGCGGCCCTCGTCGTCGAGGAGGACGATGAAGTCGAGCTCGCCCGCCCGGTCCAGCGCGTCGACGAGGAAGTCCTTGACCTTGCCGGGCCGCCCCTTGTCGATGAGCTCGCCCAGGCGCGGCTGCTCGACCGTCCTCCGGACGTCGTCGGCCATGTCGCGCACCCGGGCGTTGTAGACCGCGACCGCCGCGTCGAGCGCGGGATCGAGGGCAAGCACGGCCCGGCGCGACATCTCGCCCACGACCACCCGTTGCACGACGTAGCCGGCCGCGGCGAGCGGAAGGATGACGATCAGGACGAAGAAGAGCGTGAGGCGCCGTTGGAGGGACATCGGGTGGTCTCTTCCCCCTTTGGAGGCGTTCGTCGGCGCTTCGGCATACCAAGTTTAGTGGGATGATCCCGCCATGCCCATCTATGAATACGCCTGCACCAGCTGCGGGGAGCGGACGGAGGCGAAGCAGAGCTTCGCCGACCCGCCGCTGGAGGACTGCCCCCACTGCGGCGGCAAGCTGAGGAAGCTCTTCTCGCCGGTCGGCATCGTCTTCAAGGGGTCGGGCTTCTACTCCACCGACGCGAAGTCGGGGTCGAAGTCCTCGGGTTCGGGGTCGGGCTCGGCCGACAAGTCCTCGGACTCCGCCAAGACCGACACGAAGACGGAGTCGAAGAGCGACTCGAAGCCCGCCGCCAAGAAGGACGGGGCGGCGACGGAGAAGTCGGCCTAGTGGCCACCTCGATCGGGATCTTCGGAGGCTCCGGCTTCTACAGCCTCTTGGACGACGTCCGGCGCGAGGAGGTCGAGACCCCCTACGGTCCGCCCTCGGCGCCGGTGTCGATCGGATCCGTCGGGGGCGTGGACGTGGCGTTTCTGCCTCGCCACGGCCTGAAGCACGAGCTCCCGCCGCACAAGATCAACTACCGCGCGAACGTCTGGGCGCTGAAGGAGCTCGGCGTGACGAGGATCATCGGGCCGTGCGCCGCCGGGTCGTTGCAGCGCGACGTCGAGCCCGGCCACTTCGTCGTGTGCGACCAGCTCGTGGACCGCACGACCGGAAGGGTCGACACTTTCTACGACGGTCCCGTCACCACGCACGTCTCGTTCGCCGACCCGTATTGCCCCGAGCTGAGGTCGCTCGCGATCGACACCGCCCGCGCCGAGGGGATCCCGGTGCACGAGCGCGGGACCGTCGTGACGATCCAGGGCCCGCGCTTCTCCACGAGGGCCGAGTCGAAGTGGTTCCAGGACGCGGGCTGGCAGGTCATCAACATGACGCAGTACCCGGAGGCGTACCTCGCCCGGGAGCTCGAGATCTGCTACGTGAACATCTCGCTGATCACGGACTACGACGTCGGCGTCGCGGGAGAAGAGGACCCGGTCAGCCACGAAGCCGTGCTCGAGGTCTTCACGGCGAACAACGACAAGCTGCGGGGCCTGCTGTTCTCGATGGCGCCGAAGATCCCGTCGGACCGGAGCTGCCCGTGCAGCACGGCGCTGGCCGGGGCCAGGATCGAGTAGGTCCGATGCCGCAGCTGGGACCGCTGGAGGTCGTCGTCGTCCTCGCTGTGATCGTAGGCATCGTGCTCTTGCTGCGGCGCCGCTGAAGGCTCGGACAGGAAAAGGCCCCCGGGGATTCCCCGGGGGCCTTTCCATTTGGAGAGCCGTTACTTCGTGATCTTGAAGATCGGGTTGAACACCGCGATCGCCGGGGAGTCCTGGCTGAAGATCTCGGCCTTGAACTTCGCCTTGCCGGGCTTCGTCGGGTTCGTGATGACCGGCGTGCCGTCGGCGGTCTTGCCCTCGATCGTCAGGTCGACGAGCAGCGGGTTGCACGTGTTGTCGCTCGCCGTGGGAGCGCCCTCGACCGTCCAGCCGGTCGTGGGGCTGCCGGTCACCAGCAGACGGACCCGGTTGACGGGCTCGAGGTCGAGCAGCCACACCGCGTGGACGCCGGCGTCGGCCTCCTCGTCGGTGCGCGAGCGCTCGTAGATCTCGGCGTTGACCGTCACGCTCTGCTTGAGGGGGATCCCACCCTCGGGACCCGGGCGGCAGGCCGTGCCGGCCGCGATCGTGACCGTCCCGCCGCCGATGTCGGCGCCGTTGCGCGCCGGCTGACCGGGAACCGTGGACTGGTCGGCGATGTCGTCGTCACCGGCGATGACGAAGCCCTTGGGGATCGTCATCTTGAAGTTCGCGATCTCCTCGTCGCTCTCGGCGAACTCGAGGTGGATGTCGAAGTTGGGGTTCGCCCCGACCTTCGTGTCGGAGAGCGCCAGCGTGAACTTCGGCGCGAAGTCGGCCTGGGCGACGCCCGCGAGCATCGTGAGCGCCGTGGCGAGGCCCCCGATGGCAAGTGCCTTGGTCTTCATGTCGTTACCTCCGTCGAGAATGGGCCGGCGCGGTACGCCGCCTGTCGTCAGGGTTCGCTCTGGTTACGGAGATTCCTCCGGGGACGTAACGGGGCAAGCCGGGCGTCGCGGAACCGCGGCTATAGTCCCCGCCCGTGCCGGTCCTCCACGCCCTCGTCCTGGGAGCCGTCCAGGGCCTCACCGAGTTCGTCCCGATCTCGTCGTCGGGTCACCTGGTGCTCGTTCCCGAAGCGCTCGGGTGGGACTCCCCGGGCCTCGCCTTCGACGTGCTGCTGCACGTCGCGTCTTTGATCGCGCTCCTCGTCTACTTCTCGGGCGACCTCATCGACCTGGCGCGCGGCTCGCTGGCGGGCGACGCCGGCGCACGCAGGCTCGTGGCCCTGCTCGCGATCGGGACCGTCCCCGCGGTCGTCGCAGGCGTCCTTCTCGGCGACTACTTCGAGGGATCGTTCGAAGACGCGGAGGCGGCCGCGGTGCAGCTCGTGATCACGGCCGCGATCCTCGTGGGCGCGGAGCAGGCTCTCGCCTTCCACGAACGCCGCCGCGCCCAGACGGGCGGCCGCTTGCGGACCGTGGACGACCTGAGGGCGGGGGACGCGGCCCTCGTCGGGGTCGCCCAGGCGATCTCTATCCTGCCGGGCATCTCCCGGTCGGGCTCGACGATCGCGGCAGGCCTCGCGGTGGCTACGAGGCGCGAGGACGCGGCGCGCTTCGCCTTCCTGCTCGCGATCCCGGCTTTGTTCGGCGCGGCGCTCGTCGAGGTGCCGGACCTGAGGGACGCGTCGCTCGGAACAGGGGCCGCCATCGCAGGGTTCGTCGCGTCGCTC
>DASQEJ010000223.1:0-1718 GCA_035633715.1 Actinomycetota bacterium
CCGGTGTCGAGCATGTCGAGCGACGTCGCCTCGGGCGCCATGATCCCGATCTCGTCGGCGTCGACCTCGAAGTCCGCGATCATGAAGCGGATCGGCTGGCGCACCTTCATCTGTCCGTCGATCACCCGCACCGACGCGATCACGCCGCGGTACGCGTCGTAGACCGAGTCGAACACCAGCGCGCGCAGCGGAGCGGCCGGATCGCCCGACGGGGGCGGGACCTTCGTGACGATCGCCTCCAACAGCTCCGGCACGCCCTCGCCGGTCTTGGCCGAGATCCGGAACACGTCGGACGGGTCGCACCCGATCAGGCTCGCGGTCTCCTCCGCGTACTTGTCGGGCTGCGCGGCGGGCAGGTCGATCTTGTTCAGCACGGGGATGACCTCGAGGCCCGCGTCCACCGCGAGGTACAGGTTCGTGAGCGTCTGAGCCTCGATCCCCTGGGCGGCGTCCACGAGCAGCAGGACTCCGTCACACGCGGCGAGCGACCGCGAGACCTCGTAGCCGAAGTCGACGTGGCCCGGCGTGTCGATGAGGTTGATCTCGTAGGTGTCGCCGTCGGCGGCCTTGTACCGCATCGTCACGGCGGCGGCCTTGATCGTGATGCCCCGCTCGCGCTCGAGGTCCATCTTGTCGAGGAACTGCTCGCGCATGTCACGGTCGGAGACGGTCCCGGTCAGCTGCAGGAGCCGGTCGGAGAGCGTGCTCTTCCCGTGGTCGATGTGGGCGATGACGGCGATTGCTCGCTGGTGGGCCTGTTCCATGCGAGCCCCAAGTTACTAAGCCTTCTGGTACTCTCTGGCACCGATCCGTTCAAGGAACAGGTGTTTTCGGCATGGCCAACATCAAGAGCCAGATAAAGAGGAACCGCCAGAACGAAGACCGCCGTCAGCGCAACAAGGCGACGCGTTCGGCCCTCAAGACGCGCATCAAGCGGTTCACCGAGTCCGTCGACTCCGGCGACAAGAGCGCCGCCGAGGAGGCGTACCGCGAGGCCGCACGAGCGCTCGACAAGGCCGCGGCCAAGGGCGTCCTCCACAAGAACACGGCGTCGAACAAGAAGTCGCGGCTCGCGAAGCGCCTCCAGCGCTCCAGCTAACCGATAAGCGACATCTGACCCGTAACTATCCGCACGACGGCGCGCTCCAGCGCGGCCTCCGGCGGCAGGTCCCCGCCTTTCATCTCGACGTCCGTCGCGGCCAGCACCGTCATCGCCTCGACGAGCTCTTCCTCCCGGTACGAGCGGCACTGCCGCTGTAGCCGCTCGGCCCTCCACGACGGCAGCCCTAGGGCGTCGCCCACTGCCTTAACGCTCACGTCGGCGTAGCGCCGGGCCCGGAGCATCCTGCGGATCTGCGAGCTCAGGGCGCCGAAGACCATCAACGGCTCGTCCCCCTGCTCGAGCAGGCGCCTCAACGCCGTCATCGCGACCGGCAGCCGCCTCTCTCCCACTGCGTCTTGGAAGGCGAACACGCGCTCGTCGGCGAGCCGCGGGAACGCGTTGCGGACCTCCGCCGGCCCGACCGTCGCGCCGTGGCCCAGGCCCGTCGAGAGCTGCTCGAGGGCCGCGTCGAGGTCTCGCAGCTCGGTCCCCACCGAGTCGACGAGCGCCCACCCGGCCCGGTCGTCCACACGGAGCTTGCGCTCGCGCCCGCGCTCCCTGATCCAGGCGACGAGCTTCCGTCCCTTCGGTGTCTCGAGGGTGATGGCGCTCCCGG
>DASQEJ010000224.1:0-1613 GCA_035633715.1 Actinomycetota bacterium
ACCGCGTCGAGGCAGGAACGGTCGCGCCCTAGGAGAACCCTCCTCCGAGACCCAGAATCGACCGAAATCGGACGGAGGACGCTTGAAGCGCGCTGGCATCGTGTTGCTCGCAACGTTCGCGTGCGCTTCGGTCGTCCCGGCGGCGGGGGCCCGCGAGAAGACCCTCCCGGTCCGCGGCCTCGGCGGCGACGCGACCGTCATCGCGGTCATCGACTCGGCCTTCAGCCCCTACCACTGGGACTACGTCGCGTCGCAGATGCCGCAGGCCAAGGACTCGAACCCACGAAACGACCTGCCTCTGTCGACCGCTCCGCACGAGTGGCTCGACGGCTTCCCGGGATCGGGCGCCTTCGACTCCTACAACCGGCTGGACCTGACGCTCGAGGAGTCGAACCCCGAGGCGCAGCTGGCCGCGCTCGACGCCGCCGACGAGAAGAAGTGGGCGGAGGTGAAGCCCTCGTCCCGTGACGAGGTCAACTACTACTGGATGCCCGGGACGAAGGTCGTCGGGGCCCTCGACTTCGGCGGCAACCAGATCCACGGCGACTCCGGCGAGCACGGCATGGGGACGGCCAGCGTCTCGGTCGGCAACATCCACGGGACGTGCCCTGAGTGCCTGCTCGTGTTCATCAGCTACTCCGGCAAGGAGAGCGGCGAGGCCGCGATCGAGTGGGCGCTGGACCAGCCGTGGATCGACGGCATCTCGAACTCGTACGGGTTCTCGACCGGGTCGCGCGACCGCATCTACTCCGGCTCGGACACGCAGGCGCAGCGGCGGGCGTCCGAGCGCGGCCAGACGATCTTCTTCTCCGCCGGCAACGGCCAGGCCAACACCTTCACCGTCCCGAACACCACGACGTTCTCCTCGCAGGAGGGACCGGACTGGATCGTCACCGTCGGCGCCGTCTCTCCGGGCACCCACGCCTCGTACTCCGGGCATGGCAAGCCCGCCGACATCGCCGGGATCGGGTCGGGCTATCCCGCGTCCTACGGCGCGGCCTCGGTGTCGGGGACCGGCGAGGGCGGCTTCGGCGGGACCTCCAACGCCACGCCCACGATCGCGGGGACGTACGGGCGCGCTCTCTACATGTCGCGCGTCGCGCTCCCGGGCCCCTCTCGGATCCAGAGCGGAGGCACGATCGCCGTCGGCGGCCGGTTCCGGTGCGCGAAGGTGCGCCCGGACTGCGAGCTCGGCGACTCGAAGCTCACGGTCGAGGAGCTGCGCAACCGCCTCTTCAAGGGCGCGGTCCACTCCGAGGCCGGGACCACGGTCTCGACGTTCCAGCTCGGCAACGTCCCGCCCGTCGGCGAGGAGGAGTTCCTCAGCGAGGGCCACGGCAGCTACTACGGCCGCGAGACCGGCAAGGACAAGGACTGGTTGAAGGAGTTCGACCGGATCATGGGGCCGCTCGAGGGCCGCGCCAAGGAGCTGAAGCGTCCCCAGGGCGAGCGCGACTGGTTCATCGTCGACTCGTACTGCCGGCAGAGCCTGTGGGGCTTCTGGCGTGACGGGTACTTCGTCCGCGGCAAGACCGAGCTGCCCGGCGACGACCCGGATTACCCGGTCCGCTCGTCGTGGGAGCGGTCGTGCGCATACCTCGCGCCTCCGGGCT
>DASQEJ010000225.1:0-7575 GCA_035633715.1 Actinomycetota bacterium
CAAGTAGCGACCTAGATCCCATGGACGCCCCGGACCTGGGCCCCGCCGCTCAGGGCAAGAAGGTCCTCGTCTGCGTCACGGGCGGCATCGCCGCCTACAAGGTCCCGTTCGTAGTCCGCTCCCTCGCCGAGCTCGGCGCCGACGTGCGCGTGGTCATGACGCGCTCCGCCGGCCGCTTCGTCGGCGAGCAGACCTTCGCCGCGCTGTCGGGCAACGACGTCTACACGGAGCTGTTCGGAGAGGGGCCGGACGTCCCGCACGTCGAGCTCGCGCGCAGCGCCGATCTCGTCGTCGTCGCCCCCGCTACGGCGAACTCGCTCGCGAAGATGGCGCTCGGCCTCGCGGGGGACCTCTTCGGCAACGTGATGCTGACCGTGCGATGCCCCGTGCTGGTCGCCCCCGCGATGCACACCGAGATGTGGGAGCACGACGCGACGCAGGAGCACTTGGCCACGCTGCGGGCGCGGGGCGTGCACGTCGTCGGTCCCGAGTCCGGCGCGCTGTCGTCGGGCGACACCGGGCCCGGCCGCATGTCCGAGCCGGACGACATCGTGGCCGCGGCGCTCGGGCTCTTGTGGCGGGCGGGCGAGCTCGACGGTCGCCGGGTCCTCGTGACCGCGGCGGGGACACAGGAGCCGATCGACCCCGTCCGGTTCATCGGCAACCGCTCGTCGGGCCTCATGGGCTACCTGATCGCGGAGGAGGCCCAGCGCCGCGGCGCGAAGGTCACGCTGGTCTCCGGCCCGTCCAACCTCGTCCCTCCTGCCGGTGTCGACGTCGTGCGCGTGAAGACCGCGCGGGAGATGCGCGACGAGGTGTTCGCCGTGGCGCCGGAGGTCGACGTGATCGTGAAGGCGGCGGCGGTGGCGGACTTCATGCCCGCGACGCACGTGGACCAAAAGCTGAAGAAGTCGGCCGGGCCCCCCGAGATCACGCTCGTCCCGACGCCGGACATCCTCGCGGAGCTGGGCGCGTCGCCGTCGTCCCGGAAGGCCGGCGGGATTCTGGTGGGCTTTGCGGCGGAGACGGAGCCGGACCCGTCGAGGCTCGCCGAGCTTGCGCTGAAGAAGCTAGAGGGCAAGAAGGCCGACCTGATAGTGGCGAACGACGTAGGGAGCCGGGACTCCGGCTTCGACGTCCCGACGAACCGAGCAGTCATCGCATCCCGAGACGGGGTTACGGACGTAGGCCTGGTGACGAAGGCGGCCCTGGCCGGCGCGCTGATGGATCGCATCTCGGAGCTGCTAGCGCCCCGGTAGCCGCGCGCTGTGAGACGCGGCGCCCCGGCCCCGGATCCCTCATTGAGGAACCCGTTAGACATAGCGACACGGATTCCTCAATGAGGCGGGACGGGCCCGGCTATAGGATCGTTCGATGACCACCCAACTCCACACCTTTACGTCCGAGTCGGTCACCGAGGGCCACCCCGACAAGATGGCGGACCAGATCTCCGACGCGATCCTCGACGAGATCCTCGCCTCGGACCCATTCGGCCGCGTCGCGTGCGAGACCCTCGTGACCACCGGGCTCGTCGTCGTCGCCGGCGAGATCTCGACGTCGTGCTACGTCGACATCCCCTCCGTCGTCCGCCGCACCGTCACCGACATCGGCTACACGTCGAGCAAGATCGGCTTCGACGGCGAGACCTGCGGCGTGAGCGTCGCGATCCAGGAGCAGTCGAGCGACATCGACAAGGGCGTCAGCCAGAGCTACGAGGAGCGCCACGGCGAGACCGAGGACGAGTCCCTCGACAGCCAGGGCGCAGGCGACCAGGGGATGATGTTCGGGTACGCCTGCAACGAGAACGACGACCTCATGCCGATGCCGATCTGGCTCGCGCACCGGTTGGCCCAACGGCTGTCCGAGGTACGCAAGGCGGGCGTCCTCCCGTACCTCCGTCCCGACGGCAAGGTCCAGGTCACGATCGGCTACGACGGCAACAAGCCGGTGAAGCTCGACACCGTCGTGTGCTCGACGCAGCACCAGCCGAACGTCGACGTCGAGAATCTTCTGAAGCCCGACCTCCTCCAGCACGTCGTCGAGCCGCTGATGCCCCCGGGCCTCGACGCCGACGACATGAGCTTTCTCGTGAACCCGACGGGCCTGTTCGAGATCGGCGGGCCGCGGGCCGACACCGGCCTCACCGGGCGCAAGATCATCATCGACAGCTACGGGGGCATGGCGCGCCACGGCGGGGGAGCGTTCTCCGGCAAGGACCCGACGAAGGTCGACCGCTCGGCCGCGTACGCCGGTCGTTACGTTGCGAAGAACGTCGTCGCGGCGGGCCTGGCGGACCGCTTCGAGATGCAGGTCGCGTACGCGATCGGCGTCGCCCGTCCGGTCTCGATCGCGATCGACACGTTCGGCACCGAGAAGGTCGACCCCGGCAAGATCCTGGCGGGGATCAAGGAGTGCTTCGACCTCAGGCCGGCCGCGATCATCCGCGACCTCGACCTGCGACGGCCGATCTACCGCGCCACCGCCGCGTATGGGCACTTCGGCCGGTCCGAGAAGGACTTCACCTGGGAGCGCACCGACCGCGCGGATGAGCTCCGGCGACTCTGCGCCTAGCCCGCAACTCGTCTCCGTAGTACCGCTCGTCCCGGCCTGGCGGGTCGACCGCGCCTACACGTACTCGGTCCCCGAGAAGCTCGCGGGCGCGCTCGCCGTGGGCTCGCTCGTGCGCGTGCCGTTCGGCAACCGCAACGTGAGGGCCGTCGTGGTCGATACGGACGCGCCGCCGGCCGGCGACCTCCTCGACGTCAAGGCGCTGATCGTCGACGAGCCGCTGACGCCCCCGCCGCTCGACCGTCTCGTCGCCTGGGTCGCCGACCGGTACGTGACGCCGCGGTCGATCTGCCTCTTGCGCTCGATCCCCCCGCGCGTGCGCGTGAAGGTCCCCGACGCGGCGCCGCTCTCCGGCGGTCCCGAGGCTTCTGCCGTGGCGCGCCTCGACGGCGGGGCCGCGCTGCTGGACGCGATCCGAGGAGGAGGCGCAGGGACGTGGGTCGTGCGACCGATAGCGTCGCAGGACCGCGGCCCCCTCATCGCCGAGCTCGTCGCCGCGGCCGCGGACACGGGCGGCGCCGCTCTCGTGGCCGTCCCCGAGGTCCGCTACGGCGCTCCGACGCTGGAGGCCCTCACGGCGCAGTGGCCCGACGCCGCACGGATCGACTCGTCGGAGGCCGACGCGGACCGCGCCCGGGCGTGGCTCCGGCTCGCGCGCGGCCACGGCCTCGGCCTCGGGGGCCGCGCCACCGTCCTCGCGCCGGCCCCGCGACTCCGCCTGATCGTGCTCGACGAGGAACACCACCGCTCGTACAAGGAGGATCGCTCGCCGCGCTACGACGGCCGCCGGGTCGCCGCCGAGAGGGCGCGGCTCCAGGGAGCGGTGTGCGTGTTCGTGAGCGCCACGCCCTCGGCGGAGGCCGGGCACCGCGCCGCGACGCGGACGTGGGGGAGCGTCGTCCCCACCCGCAACGACCGGCGCGCCGCCCGCCCGGTCGTCGAGCTCGTCGAGAAGCCCGAGGACCGGGCGCTCAGCCACCTCCTGCACGACCGGATGGCGGGGGTGCTCCGCGACGGGGGCCGGGTCGCGCTCCTCGTCCCGCGCCGGGGTTTCGCCCGCTCGCTGTGGTGCGCGTCGTGCCGGCGTTCGCTGCGCTGCCCTCGCTGCGAGGCCGGGATCGCGTTCGATCGCTCGCCGCGGCAGGTCCGGTGCCCGCGCTGCGGCTTCACCTCGGCCCCCCCGGACGCGTGTCCCTCGTGCGGAGGGACCGAGTGGCGCTACCTCGGCGCCGGGGCCGAGCGCCTCGCAGACCAGCTCGCGAAGTCCTTCCCCCGTGCGTCGATCGGCCGGGTCGACCCCGACGTCCTCGCGCGCGGCGAGCCCCTCGACGGCCCGGCGCCCGACGTCTACGTGACGACCTGGATCGGGACCAAGCCCGCCCTCCGCCCGGACGTCAGCCTCGTCGGCGTCCTCGACGCGGACGCGCTCCTGCGCCGCCCCGACTGGCGCGCCGCCGAGGACGGCTACCAGGCCCTCGCCGCGATGGCGGAATGGGCCGGTCCGGCGAGCGACGGCGGCCGCCTGGTCCTCCAGACCGACGAGCCCGCGCACCACGCCGTGCAGGCCGTCGTGCGCGGCGACTACGACTTCTTTTTGGAGCGAGAGCTCGAGGCGCGCCGCGAGCTCGGCTACCCCCCCTTCTCCGAGCTCGTGAAGCTCACCGCCACCGGACCGCACGGCGCCGCCCTCATGAAGGAGGCCGTGGACGTCTGTCGCGAGGCGGCTGCGAGGGTCCTCGGCCCCATCTCCGTGAGGCTCCCCGGAGGCGGCGAGGAGGAGCTCCAGACCCTCGTGAAGTGCCGCGACGCCCTGGCCGTCACGCCGGGGCTGCGGGGTATCCTCGCCCGGTCGCCGGCCGGGAGCCGGCTGCGCGTCGACGTAGACCCTCGTTGAGGGCGGCCTCGGACGGACTCGAAAGCGAAAAGAATCCGGAGAACTGACAGTGGCGATCCTCCCCATACGCACGTTCGGAGACCCCGTGCTGCGCCAGCGCGCACGCGAGGTCGAGGAGGTCACCGACGTCCACCGCAGGCTGGTCGCCGACATGCTCGAGACCATGCGCGAGGCCCCCGGCGTCGGCCTCGCCGGCCCCCAGGTGGGCGTGCTCGAACGGGTCTTCGTCTGGGAGGTCGAGGACCGCCACGGCGCGTTCTTCAACCCCGTCGTCGTGCGCCGCTCCGACGACACCGTCACCGGCGAAGAAGGCTGCCTCTCGATCCCCGGCCTCGCCTACGACGTCGAGCGCCACGCGTCGGTCACCGTGGAGGGCCTCGACGAGAACGGGCAGCCGGTCTCGATCGACGCGGGCGACGACGACTTCCTCGCGCGGGTCTTCCAGCACGAGATCGACCACCTCGACGGCGTCCTGTTCCTCGACCGCCTTCCGGACGGCTCCCGCAAGAAGGCGATGCGGAGCCTCCGCGAGAAGCTCCTCGGGCTGCCGAGCGCGCCCGAGCCGGCGTCGGTACCCCGCGAGGAAGCTCTCTGAGGACGGTCTTCTTCGGCACCCCTGCGTGGGCCGTGCCGAGCCTGCGTGCCCTGATCGACTCGCCCGCCGACGTCGCCGCCGTCGTCACGAACCCCGACAAGCCCGCGGGCAGGGGGATGGAGCTGCGCCCGCCGCCCGTGAAGGAGGAAGCGCTTCGCGCCGGCCTCGAGGTGCTCCAGCCCCGGCGGGCGAGGGAGCCCGAGCTCGAGGAGCGCCTGCGCGAGCTCGCCCTGGACGTGGCCATAGTCGTCGCGTACGGCAGCATCCTGCCCGGCTCGCTACTCGAAGTCCCGCGGCGCGGGTTCGTGAACCTCCACTTCTCGTTGCTCCCGGCCTACCGCGGCGCGGCCCCCGTGCAGCGGGCGGTCATCGACGGCGTCTCCGCCAGTGGGGTCTCGATCATGGTCCTGACCGAGGGGATGGACGAGGGCCCGGTGCTCGCGGTGCAGGAGGTGGCGGTGGAGCCGGACGACACGGCGGGAACGCTGGGTGAACGGATGGCGGACCTCGGCGCCCCTCTGCTCGTCGAGACGGTCGAGCGATACGTCGCGGGCGAGCTCCGGCCGGAGGAGCAGGACCACGACCGCGCCACGTACGCGCCGAAGATCTCGACCGAGGAGGCCCGGATCGACTGGACGCGGCCGGCGCCGGAGATCGTGAACCTCGTCCGGGGCCTGAACCCGGTCCCCGGTGCGTGGACGGAGTGGGACGGAAAGAGGCTGAAGGTGTGGGCGGTCCGGCCTGCCGGCCGGAGTTTGGAGCCCGGCGCGCTGGAGCATTCCGGCGACGCGCTGCTCGCGGGGACGGGGGCCGAGGCGGTCGAGCTCGCCGACGTGCAGCTCGCCGGCAAGCGCCGGATGCGCGGGGGCGAGCTCGCCAGGGGGCTGCGCCTCGAACCTGGAGCCAAGCTGTCGTGAAGCGGGTGCAGATCGCCCCGTCGATCCTCACCGCCGACTTCGGACGGATCGCCGAGGAGGTCACCTCGGTCGCGCCGTACGTCGACTGGTTCCACCTCGACGTGATGGACGGCCACTACGTCGACAACCTCACGTTCGGGGCGTCGACGGTCCAGGCGATCGACCGCGCCGTGGACACGCCGCTCCACGTCCACCTCATGATCGAGAACCCCGCGAAGTTCGCCCCGGTCTTCGCCGAGGCCGGCGCCGACCGGATCTCTTTCCATCCCGAGGTGGCCGAAGACCCGGCCGCCGTGGTCGAGACCATCCGGGATGCGGGGGCCGAGGCGGGGGTCGCCGTCCACCCGGATTCGGACCTGGAATGGGCCGCTCGCCTCTTGGACCGTGTCGCAGTTGTCCTTATGATGACGGTACGTCCGGGTTTCGGGGGTCAGAAGTTCCTCTCCGAAGTGGTGCCGAAGATCGCGGATGCCCGGAAGTTGGTCGATAAGGCGGGCTCACGTGCCGATATAGAGGTGGACGGGGGCGTCAACCTCGAGACGATCGCCCAGCCCGTGGGGGCCGGGGCGGACGTCCTCGTCACCGGGAGCGCGGTCTACGACGGCCGCGATCCCGTTGCCGCCGCGAAACGTATTAGAGAGAGACTGGACATGCTGGCTGGAGACGGAGGCCGATGATCGCCAGGCGCGAGCTCGTGCTCGTAGCAGACGACGACGAGGACATCGTCCGGTTCGTCGAGGTGAACCTCCGTCTGGAGGGCTACGAGGTCGCGACCGCGTCCGACGGCGAGCAGGCCCTCCAGCTCGCGTACGACCGCATGCCCGACCTCGTCCTCCTCGACGTGATGATGCCGAAGATCGACGGCTTCGAGGTGTGCCAGCGCCTGCGCGGCGACGCCCGCACCAAGCACATGTCGGTGATCATGCTCACGGCGAAGTCGCTCTCGGCGGACAAGGTCGTCGGGCTCTCCGCCGGCGCCGACGACTACATGTTCAAGCCGTTCGACCCGATGGAGCTCGTCGCACGCGTGAAGTCGGCGCTGCGGCGGTCGCGCGAGATGCGCGCCGTCAACCCGCTGACCCAGCTCCCCGGAAACGTCCAGGTCCAGGAGGAGGTGGCGAAGCGCGTCGCGCTCGGCGCCCCCTTCGCCCTCATGTACATCGACCTCGACAACTTCAAGGCCTTCAACGACTACTACGGCTTCCTGCGCGGCGACGAGGCGATCAAGCTGCTCACGAAGTGCGCCACCGGCGCGCTCACGAAGCACGGGGGGCCGCGCTGCTTCCTCGGCCACGTCGGCGGTGACGACTTCGTCGCGATCACGACGCCCGACGTAGCCGAGATCGCGGCGAAGGAGATCATCGAGTGCTGGGACGACAAGATCGGCGAGCTCTACGACCCCGACGACGTCGCCCGCGGCTACATCGAGGTCAAGGACCGCCAGGACCACATGCACCGCTACCCGCCGACGACGGTCTCGATCGGCATCGCGACGAACACGCGGCGGCCGATCGACAGCCACTGGGAGGCGTCGGAGATCGCCGCCGAGATGAAGCAGTTCGCGAAGCGCGACCCGCGCTCCAGCTACGCTATCGACCGCC
>DASQEJ010000226.1:0-5871 GCA_035633715.1 Actinomycetota bacterium
GCGCCTGTCCCGCGCGTGCCCAGGCTTCGAGCGCGACGAGGCCGAGCCGGTGCGACTCGGTCACCGCGTCGTCGAACGAGCGGGGGGCGGTCTCGCCGCGGCGCAACGCCCCGATCCCGTCGAGCAGGGACGAAAGAATCCTCCCGAGGGGGTCGTCGAAGTGCGGACGTGGGCGGCCTGGGGGACCCGAGGCGCCCACGACGGCTCGCGCGAGCCGGACCAGCCACGACAGGTCGAGGACCTCGGCCTCCTCGGCGGCTCGTTCGGCGACGTCGACCCCGCGGTCGTCGGCGCCGAGGACGAGGGCCGCTGCGAGCCCGACGCGTGAAGCGAGCGTGGCCGGGGGGCTGGCGTCTCCGTCGCTCGAGGCCGCCGCCAGTGACCTCTCGGCCTCCGCGACCTCACCTCGGGCAAGCGCGGCAAAGCCGCGGGCCATCTCGGCGTGGGCCGGATCGTCGACCTCGGGCGGTCGTAGGGGCCGCTGCGACAACGACGAGCGCAGGGCGCCCGACCAGCCGCGTGGCGGCTGCTCCAGTGGATCCAGCCAGCACGAGAGCGCGCGGCGCTCGGCTGCGGACACCGCGCTCGCCGACGCGCCCTTCGACGCGTCCTCCGCACGCCGGTACGCGGCGATCGCGTCGTCTGCCCGCCCCTGCGCTCGCAGCCAGCGCGCCGAGGCGAGGACCAACCACGGGTCGCCGCACGACGCCTCTTCGACGAGATCGGCGCCCGCCGCGTCGGCGACGGCGGGGCCGTGGCGGTTCAGCAAGCGGACTGCGCCGCCGATCTCGCCGGCGCGGAGATACGCGTGGACCGCGTCGGCGACGGAACGCCGGCGTTCGAGGATCGTCGCCGCGGCCAGCCAGCGCGCGGGCGCCTCGGGCCCCGCGTCCTCGACGAGGACGCTCTCGAGATGGGTCCTGAGCACGCGGGGGCAGCGCCAGGCCGCGCGGTCGACCGACCGTTCCAGCAACCGGCGTCTCTCCAGCTCTTCGAGCGCCCGCACGCTGCCGGCCCGTCCCGTCAGCTCGTCGCACGCGTCCGGCGTCAGCGTGCGGAGCACGGCGGTCTGGACGAGGAACGAACGCAGGTCCGGCGGGAGCCCGTCGAGCACGTTCTGCGTGAGGTACGCGGCCGTCACCGCCGAGCTCCCGCGCAGGCTCGAGAGAGCGACCGCCCTGTGGGCGGAGCCGCGACCGCTCGTCGCGAGGTGGAACAGCTGCAAGCAGGCGGCCCATCCTCCCGTGCGCCGAGTCAACGTCGCGACCTCGGACGACGTCAGCCGGTCTCTCCACACGTCGCGGAAGACCTGATCGACCTCCCAGGACCGGAACCTCAGGTCGTCCGCGGCGACGTCCCACAGCTCGCCGTTCGCGCGCAGCCGGGAGAGGTTCGCTGCGGGCGCGGCCCGGGTCGCGAGCACGAGCTTCAGGTCGTCCGGCCCCCGTTCGACGAGCTGGAGGACCTCGGCCTCGGTCCGGGACCCTTCGAGCTCGTGGAGGTCGTCGACCGCCAGGTACGCCGGTCGCGGCAGCGACCGGACGGCGTCGTCCACGTCGCCGTCGTCGCCCCAGCCGCGGGCGGACGCGATCCTGCCGGGCATGCCCAACCGGGCCGTCATCTGGTGCAGCAGCACCGTCTTCCCGTATCCCGCAGGAGCGGCGATCAGGCAGACGCGGGGGATCGAGCGCGCAGCAGGAAGCAAGCGCTCACGAACGAGTGTCTCCGTTCGAGGCGCGGGCGGCGCGGCGGTCACGCCGCGCGCGCCCCCTTCGGCTTACGCGTCCTCACCCGGACCCTGATCACGCCAGCATGCTCCACCGTGCCCCCCACGCGGCTGGTCTTCCAACCCCCGAAGTTGCAGCCTTTCTCACCCCGCTCGGGTGAACAAGAGGGTTAACGCGCTTTACGCAATATTTCTACGACGTGGTTGTGCGTGCCACGGTTCTGCCACGGGATCGGGTCCGCCGAGCCGAGGCCGAGCGACTCGAACTCGATCATCCACGCGTCTGTCGTCCAGGCGGTGAGGTCGTCGCCCTGGGCTTCCTTCAACGACGTGAGCGCGGCGTCGAGGGCCGCGACGACCTGCGCCTTGCAGCTCTCCTTCTCAGGCGTCCCGACGTCGTCGCAGTAGTTGCGGGCATAGCCCTTGCGCGCCTTCTTCGAGAACAGGTTGTCGAGATACGACGAGAAGTCGTGCCACATGTCGCGGTCCGTCACGGGCGTGCCGACGAGGTCGTAGCCCTCGGGGCCGATCTCGTCGTCGAAGACCCGGTGGACGAGCGCGTCGTACCAGGCGTCGAAGATCGCGGCTGCGGGGCCGTTGTCCTCGGCCGTGTCGCCTTCCTTCCAGTCGCGGTTGTGCCGGTGCGCTCCGGCCTTCACCCACGCGCGCACGAGCTGCACGGCCTGAGCGGCTTCGGCCGCCTCGGACCCCGCGCCCCAGCGCGTCATCTTCCGACCGAGGTAGACCGCGCGGGCGTCGCGCGTCGCGGCCTGCCGGATGACGTCGACGAGGTCGGACGCCCGCGCCTTGCGCTTGCCGGCGAGGTAGCGGCGCATCTCGCCCTGCAGGAGCTCGACGCGGTGGATCGAGCCCCACTTGATGCCGTCGTAGTTCTCCCACCCGACGGCCGGCTTGTTGTTCCAGTTCGCGACCCACCCCGGCTTCGGGTTGATCACCTTTGGATGACGCGCGTACGGCTGGCGTCCCTTCCACTCCCACTGGCCGGTGCCCCACGTCGGCAGGCTCGGGTGGTACCCCTTCGGACGCACCGGGTAGTAGCCGACGTGGAAGTACCCGACGTCTTCGTGGTCCGCGTAGAAGGTGTTGAACGACATCGTGAACTTCTTCGCCGCCGCAGCGAAGTCCCGGATCGAGTCCACCTGCGTGTTCCACCGGTAGACCTGCGGGATCGAGTCCACCTCGCGCTTCCAGAAGAAGCGCTGCTTCACGAACGCGACGGGCTCGCCGTCGACCTCGCCCCGGGCGAACACCGGGCCGTGGACCGTCCGGTAGAACGTGCGCTGCTCGACGCTGGGGGGGCCGGGCGACCCGGCGGACGGCTTGACGACGAACGTCTCGGTCCGCTCTTCCATCGCCTTGCACTTGCCCTTGAACATGTACGCGTTCGAGTCCTGCGACGGCTCGCCGCCCTCGGGGTCACACAGCAGCTCGACCTTCGTGTCGACAGCGTCGGAGTACCCGGTCGTCAACGTCCACGCGTAGTCGGGGCCGCGGCCGAGCGGCACGAGGGCGGACGCCCCGGGGACGGCCGGGCCGCGGAAGTGCGCCTCGTCCTTGCCCGAGACGTGCACGTCCACGTCCCAGAAGAACGACGGGACCGCGTAGCCGACCTGGGGCGCTCCGACCTGCAGCGGGTTGCCGGTCGCCGACTCCTTCGCGCCGACGATCAACGCGTTCGACGCGGGGGCCCGGAAGCCCATCGACGCGAGGAACTCACGTAGGCGCGCCTGCTCCTTCGACGTCTGGCGCGCGAGCTCCGGCGCGTTGTCCGGGATCGCGAACGACGCGCGCTTCGTCTTGCCGAGGCTCTGTGACGGGAACCGCCCGTCCACAGGCGCGATCGACGTCGCCGAGCGGCGGTCGTTGCGGCTGACGAGGTCGTCGTAGACCTTCGGCCCGAGCTTGTCGCCGAGCTTGGCGACGAGGTGCGCGTAGAGGCCGGCGTTGTCGAGCTCGGTCCCCGCGGTCTCGCCGAACACCCTGAGCTGGAGGATCGCGACGTAGAGCGTGTCCGTAGGCGTCCACTCCGCCGGCTCCGGCTCGGGACACGGGTTCCCGAGCGCCTGGTACTCCGCCGGGCACTCCGACGGGTCCGTCCGCAGCTCCTCGATGTACTGGTTGACGCCGGCCGCGTACGCCTGGAGCCCTTCCTGGACGGTCACGCCGGTCTTGCCGAACTTGTCGTCGAGGTCGTCGAACATCTTCTGGACCTCTTCCTGGGTGTAGCCCTCGCGGCGCGCGGCGACGTCCATCTCGAGGTAGTCCGGCCCGATCAGCGTCGACAGCTCGCCCTTCGCCGCGTGCCGGAAGACGTCCATCTCCCAGAGACGGTCCTCCGCGGTCGTGTAGCCGAGCGCGTGGCTCGCGGTCGCGAACGAGTCCGCGTAGATGTGCGGGATCCCGAACTCGTCGCGGTAGACGGTCACGCCCTCGGCGGGCTGGTACTCGCGCTCGATCTCCCTCGGCCCGAACTGCATCGAGTGGAAGTAGGTCCCGAGCTCGGAGTCCGTCACGTCCTCGTCGTCGATCAGCGACGCGTACATCTCGCGCTGGTCGTCGAAGTGGGGGCCGTAGTCGCCGGACGCGACCTCGGCGGTCGTCACGTTGCCGTCCTGGCCCGGCGGGACGATCGAGTACGCCTTCATCGTGTCGGGGACCCGCGGGGGGCCGGACGGCTCCTGTGCCGCGAGCGGCGAGGCGAGCGAGGACGAGAGGAGCGCGCCGAGGACGGCGAACGCGAACGGACGGCGGGACATCGATACCTCCAGGCGGGACGGCAGCTGCTGTCTTGAAGGTACTGCCCGGATTGCCCGTTCTGCTAACCGGTATCCGGCCTCACTCCTCGCAGTCGACCTCGGTCTCGGCCCTACACCTGTCCCTCGCCTCGCCCCCGTCGGCGGTGTCCGACCCCTTGCCGCCGTTCAAGCGGTCGCGGCCGTGCTCGCCGTGCAGCTCGTCGTCGCCCGGGCCGCCCTCGATGACGTCGGCGACGGGGCCGAGCTCGGACGGGTCCATCCAGAGATCGGGCGGGAGGCCTTCGCCGAACACCACGTCGTCACCCGCGCCCGCGTCGATCCGGTCGGACCCCATCCGGCTCTCCCGATCTACGGCGTCGCCGTAGATCGTGTCGTCCCCGTCCCCGCCGTAGATCTCGTCGTCCGCGCCGTCGTACTCCGTGTAATCCCCGTAGATCGCGTCGCGCCCGTCGCCACCCCGCAGGACGTCCTCGCCGGGGCTCCCCTCGGCCGAGTCTCCGAAGAGGAAGTCGGCGCCGGCCCGGCCGGATACGACGTCGTCGCCGAGGAAGCCGCCCAGGTAGTTCGTTCCGGCGTCGCCCTTGATCGTGTCGTCGTGGGCCGACCCCCCCACGGACTCGACCCTCTTCAGCGCGTCGGCGCCCTGACCGGTGGCGGCCTTCTGCTCGAGGTCGACGTGGACCCCGGCCTTGGAGGAGATGTAGTCGGTGTAGTCCCTGCCCGGGCCGCCGTCCATCCGGTCGTCGCCGGGGCCGCCGACGAGCGCGTCTCTGCCGCTGCCCCCGCGTAGGAGGTCGTTGCCCGCGCCCCCGAACAGGTCGTCGAAGACCCTGGGACGCTCGTGGTTCTTACCGCCGCTCAGCTTGTCGTTCCCCCCGCCGCCGCGGATGTAGTCGCCGCCTTCGTCACCGCAGACGAGGTCGTCCCCGCCCCCCGCCTCGACGCGGTCGTTGCCCGCTCCCGCCCAGATGACGTCGCGTCCCGCCGTGCCCTTCAGGTTGTCGTCCTCTGCGCTCCCGACGATCGTCGGGGTCTCGCCGAAGCACTCGGGTTGTGCGTGTGCGGCGGGCGCGGCCAGGCCGACGACGGCCAGGGACAGCACGGTGACGATCGAGATGGGTCTCATGCCGTCCAGACCCCCCGCCGCTTGGAATGGTTCCCGGCGCAAGCCGGCCGCGCTAGGCCAGGATGAGCCGGTCCGCCGCCATCGCTCCGAACAGCAGCGCGAGGTAGTAGATCGAGAACCGGAACAGCCACCACGCGACCGTCGGAACGGTGTTGCGGTAGAGGCGGATCGCGCCGTAGACGAAGACCGCGTTCAGGATCAGCGCGGACACCAGGTAGATCGCGCCCATCCTGGCGACCGAG
>DASQEJ010000227.1:0-2767 GCA_035633715.1 Actinomycetota bacterium
GCGACGTCGACGTCGAACCCGCCCTCGTGCATCAGCTGGAAGCCCTCGCCGTAGGCCTGCATGAGCGCGTACTCGATCCCGTTGTGGACCATCTTCACGAAGTGGCCGGCGCCGGGCGGACCGACGCGCGCGTATCCCGACCCGGGGGCCAGCGTCCGGAAGACCGGCTCGAGCCTCGCGAACGACGCCTCCGACGCGCCGATCATCAGGCAGTAGCCCTCGGTCAGCCCCCAGATCCCGCCGGACGTGCCGGAGTCCACGAGCTCGATGCCGAGCCGCTCCAGCAGCGCCGCCCGCGCGAGCGTGTCGACGTGCCGCGAGTTCCCGCCGTCGACGACGACGTCACCCGCCGACAGCAGCTCGCCGAGTCGCTCGATGGTCGAGCCCGTGATCGCGCCCGACGGCAGCATGAGCCACACGGTCTTCGGGCGTGACAGCTTCCCCACGAGGGTCTCTAGCGACTCGGCCCCGATCGCCCCCTCGGCGACGAGCTGCTCGACGGCGGCGGGATCTGCGTCGTAGGCGACGACCTCGTGGCCGCCGTCCAGGAGGCGGCGGGACATGTTCGCCCCCATGCGCCCGAGCCCCACCATTCCAATCTGCATCGTCACCAAGAGTAGCCTCGGGGTGACGGGGTGAAGCCGGATCGAGACGGAGGCGAGCGATGCACGAAGACCCGAAGCCCGAGGACCGCGACGGAGAGGAACCGCCGACCGAGGGATCCGGCACGACCGACGACGAGGGCGGCGGCGAGCGAGCCGGGCTCGGCCGGTCCGAAGCCGAGGACAAGATCAGCAAGTAGGCGGCGCTCCTCGTTACCTGGGCCGGCCCCCGCTCGTAGAGGGACTCGATAGGTGGACGGCGAACCGAGGAGGCGGTGATGAGGATCAAGGCTCTCGTGACGGCGACGATCGTCGCGTCGCTGTCGGCCGCTGTCCCGGTCGACGCGGCGAAGCTCCCGCGCCGCGCCATGCTCCCGTACCACTACACGGACGAGAACCACCACTTCAACGCTCCCGGTACCGGGGGCGGCGTCTGGAACACCGAGCACGCGTACGCGTTCCAGCTCCGCAAGGGCGACAAGGCCGTGTCGGTGATGGTCCTCGACGACAACGAGCGTCCTGTGTCGGCGGCGATCGTCCAGATCCAGTGGGACGAGGAATACGGCAACGCGTCGGTCGGACACGCGGTGACGCACGAGGAGTTCTGCGGCCGGACCGACGCCCCGGTCCCCGTGGTGCCGGACCTGCAGGTCGAGATCTTCATCCAGAAGGGCGTCTGCGACGACGGCACCCCCTCGGTCCCCACCGAGGGGGACATCGTCGTCGACTTCCACCGCTAGCTCCTGACGAAATCCCCCATCCGGGTCAGGGAGAAGACGTTCCCGAGCCAGAAACCTCCTCCATCGGATGACGCGGATAGGGGAGGCAAAGTTGCGCAAGACCGTGCGACTCGCGCTGGTGACGGGCTTTCTGATGTCGCTGATCGCGGGACCGGCGCAGGCAGGGCCCTGCGGCAACCTCGGCGACGTGTGCCAGGAGATCCTGTACCGGCCGATGGACCAGCTCTGCCGGGTCTACGAAGTCTGCCCGTAGCGGAAACCCAGCCGACGGCGGCCGGAGGCTCGGAACCTCCGGCCGCCGCCGCGTCCGGGTCGCGTCAGGCGTCGTCGCGGCTGCGCCACTTCCGGAAGATCAGCCAGGCGATGGCCGACAACGGGAGCGTGACGAGCCCTGCGAGCCCCATCTCGGAGTTCAGGAACTTGAACCGCCTCATCCGCCCAACGTAGTCCCGGGCCGGGTCGAGCGCCATAGGCTCCGTTGTCGTGGAGAACTCGCTCACGCTGCTCGTCGACGCGCCGAGCCTCTTCTATCGGGCCTTGTTCTCCACCCCCGACAGCGTGACCACCCCCGAAGGCGCACCGATCAACGCCGCGCACGGGTTCTTCCGCATGCTCGCCCGGCTCGTCGCCGACCACGATCCCGACTTCATCGCGTGCGCGTCCGACGAGAGCTGGCGCCCGCGCTGGCGCGTCGACCTCGTCGAGTCGTACAAGGACTTCCGCGCCGCGCCGGGGAGCGCGCAGGAGGCAGCCGAGGAGAAGCTTGCGTCGCAGGTGCCGGTCCTCTACGGCTTCCTCGAGATGTGCGACATCGCCGTCGTGGGCCACCCGGAGGCCGAGGCCGAGGACGTCATCGGGACGCTCGCGGAGCGGGCTCCGGGACGCGTGGTGATCTTCTCCGGCGACCGCGACCTCTTCCAGCTCGTGCGTGACCCGAAGATCGTCGTGCTCTTCCCGATCCGCGGCGTGAGCAACGTGGCGGTCGTCGACGAGGCGTACGTCGAGGAGCGCTACGGGATCCCGGGCCGCGCGTACCGCGACTTCGCGGTGCTGCGGGGCGACCCGTCCGATGGGCTGCCGGGCGTGCGCGGGATCGGCGAGAAGATCGCGGCCGCGCTCGTGAAGCGTTACGGGGGCATCGACGCGATCCTCGAAGCCGCGGAAGGGGAGTCGCCGAGCGTGCCGCTGGCGAAGGTGAGGCGGGAGGCCGATTACGTACGGCGGGCCGCCCAGGTCGCGTCGATCGTCACCGACCTCCCGATCGAGCCCGTCGACCTGACGAGACCCCGGGACCTTCCGCGCGACGCCATCGTCGCCGGCGCGGAGAGGTTCGGGCTCCGGGGGCCGATCGAGGCGCTGCTCGACGCGTTGGCCTAGTCTCTGTCCGCTGGTCAGGCGAATGTGGAGGAGGGCGAACGACCTTGA
>DASQEJ010000228.1:0-3581 GCA_035633715.1 Actinomycetota bacterium
CGGCGCGGTCGCGAAGAAATATCGCCCAACCACCTTGCGTAGTGGCGGACGGACGTCGTAAACTACTTGAGTACCTCGCAGAGATAAGTAGGTCTCGGCCGAAAGTCACTGCGGGGTACATTTGCGTCCGGGCCCTGGTAGCGGGGCCTTTTTCGCGTCCGGAGCAACCCTCGAGCCGTGGTCGAGGCCGCTGACGGATTACAAAAGTTTCTTGGGTACGGACCCGTTACCCAAGATCGGCGAGAAAGCGCGAGATGCGGGCGTTGAAGTCGGTCATCTCCTCGACCATGCAGCCGTGGCCCGTCTCGAACATCGTCAGCTCGGCCCCCGGGATCGCCGCCGCGATCTCCTCCGACGCGAAGCCCGGCACCATCATGTCCATCTTGCCGCCCATGACGAGCGTGGGGCAGCGGACCTCGCCGAGGCGGCCGAGCACGTCGTGCTTCGTGAGAGCGTCGATCTGCGCGAGCAGCGTCGTCCCGGTCGGACCGGCCGGCGCCCCGGGCGCGTTCATCGCCCGCATCATCCGTTCCAGCGCCTCGGCCCCCATCTCGAAGAACCTCGGCGTGAACATGCGGAGCAGCGCGATCTCCATCAACCACTCGGGCCCCCGCGCCTCGACGAGCACGCGAGCGACGTCGTCCTGGCGGCGCATGAACTCGAGCGGCCGCGCCCAGGTCACTCCGAGGATCAGGGCCGACACGCGGTCGGGGTGTTCGAGCACGACGTGCTGGGCGATCGTCCCGCCCATCGAGAGCCCGAAGACGACGGTCTTCTCGATGCCGAGCTCGTCGAGCAGCCGCACCGCGTCGTCCGCCATCGTCTCGAGCGGGACCGACGCGTCGCCGGTCGATCGCCCCACGCCGCGGTTGTCGAACGGGACGAAGCGGTGGGTGGCCGTGACGGCCGGGATCTGCGCGGCCCAGTAGCGCTGGTCGAGCGCGAAGCCCATGACCCCGAGGACCGGCGGCGCCTCGGGACGTCCGTGGTCCTTGTAGTGGATCTGGACGTCTCCGAGCTCGGCGAGCGGCATCGGGCGATCTTAGAGCCGGGCTGGCGCTTGATCCCCCACGCGCCGTACGCTTCGTGGATGAGGAAGCTCTTGGGACTGTCGGCGATGGTCCTCGTGCTCTTCGCAGCGGCGCCGGTCGCTCACGCGCAGGAGGCCGGGGTGCGCGACCCGTTCGCCCCGCTGATCGACCCGAACCCCGTCGCGACGGTCACCGACCCCACGGCCCCGACCGATCCGACCGTGCCGGTCGATCCCGTCGTCGACCCGACCGACCCCCTTCCGACGACCGGGTCGTCGAGCGTCACCTGGTTCGGGCTCGGCTACGTCCTTATCGCCCTGGGCGGCGGCGCCGTCGCGCTGTCGAGGCTGTTCGGGCCCCCGCGCCTCGCCGCCCGCTAGACCCGATCTCAATCCGGGGAATCCGCCGGGCGCTCCCGTAGGCTTCTGCGGCGTGAACACCTGCTCGAAGCCCGGCTGCGCGAACCCGGGGGCCGCCGTCCTCGGCTACGACTACGCGGACCGCCGCGCGACGCTCGAGGACCCCAACGGCGACGTCTCTCCGCACGCGTACGTGCTGTGCACCCGCTGCGCCGAGAAGCTCACGCCCCCGCGGGGTTGGGTCCTCGACGACCTCCGGTCCGAGCCCCCGTTGTTCCTCGACCGCGTGAAGGAGCGCCAGCGCGAGGAGCCCGCAGCGATCGAGACGCTGGGGCCGCCCGAGGAGTCCCGCCGTCAGCAGCTCTTCTTCGGCTACAGCGCCTGACGCGCCGAGCGCGTGGGCATGATGTCGCCGAGATGCCTCTCGACAAGCGGCTGTTCGCCGACCTTCGCAGGCTCGACGACCACGATCTGCGCCGGCTGCTCATCTTCGTGCGCGGGCTCCTGCACTCGCGCGGCGACGACCTGGGCGAGTCCGAGGGCGAGGCTTTCGGCGTCGACGAGACCGGGCCGGTGACGTACCGGCTCGAGTCCGTGAGGTGCGGCAAGCCCGGCTGCACGAAGTGCCCCCACGGCCCCTACTGGTACGCGTACTACCGGGAGGACGGAAAGGTTAGGTCCCGATACATCGGGCCGGAGCTCCCGCAGGGGGAATCCCGGTCGTAACTGAGGGGTTTCGTTTTCGAGCTGGTTGGAACAAAATGGAAGCACGGTCGGCAGGAACGGGAGAGAGCCATGAGATGCCCTGAGTGCAGCGTGGAAGACACCACCGAGATCGAGATCCACCTGAAGGAGGACGAGACCGTCCAGTTCTATTCGTGCCGGCGCTGCGAGGCGCGCTGGTGGAAGCGGGACGGCGACACGATCGCGCTCGACGAGGTGCTGACGATCGCGGCGAAGTCGAAGACCCAGCGCAAGTAGTCGGCGGGTACCGCCGGGGGGAGTGATTGCGGGCGCTCGGGGCCTAGTCCGTCCGGCAACAGGTGCCAGTTGAGGGGGTCGTGCCGGTGCGTGGCCTGGGGCTGGGATTGCTCCCAACCGCAGGACGTCGTCTCGGTCCTGGCCCTCGAGCGCCCGCAAACCTGCAAAGCGAGCCGAGATCGATTATGTAGCGGTTGGATTGATTTGGCTAGCCCCCACGCGGGCTAGCCGTCGATATGGCTCATCACGGCTGGTACGACTAGGCCCTCCGGCTTCTCGATCACGAGCGTGAGACGCCCCCTCCGGCGCCCGTAGCGCATCGTGTAGGAGACCTCGAACCCGGCTTTGCGGATCGCCTTGAGCGACGGGGCGTTCCCATCCTCGACGGCGACCCACACCTGTCCCAGCCCCGCGTCGCGCGCCCACGCGCAGATCCCCGCGAGCGCGAACGGGTACACGCCGCGGCCCCGGGCTTCGGGGCGCGTGAACGACTCGTAGACGTACGCGTCTGCGGCGGGCGGGACGACGTAGGCGTCGATCTCACGTGTCCACGCGGCCCCCGTCGTGACCCAGCTCGCGTGGAGGAGCTCGTCGCCGCCCTCGACGAGGAAGCAGCTCGTAGTCGGGGTGAGCCGCCGGCGAAACGTCGTCGCGGAGTCGGTCCCGATCACCCGCGCGTACAGATCGGCGTCGCCGGGAACGGCCTCCCGGAAGACCAGGCCGGGGTCGTGGCGGACCTCCGGCGTGGGGGCGGCCGCGGCCCGCACGAGCATGATCAGCTCGTCGTCGGACCGAACCCATTCGCGGACGCGACCCCGCGCGACCCCGGCGATCTCGGCCGGTCCCCGCGAGCGGAGGCGCGCGACCGTGCGGCGGGCGCGGTCGATCGGGGCCGGACGGCGGTCGGGCAAGGGGTCAGCTGGCGCGGCCGCGGAGCCGGCTCTTGCGCTCGACCTCTGTGAGCCCGCCCCAGATCCCGTAGGGCTCCTTCGTGGCGAGCGCGTAGTCGAGGCACTCCTTGCGCACGGGGCAGACCGCGCAGATCTCCTTGGCGCGCTCCTCCCGGCCCCGGCGCTCGACCGGCGTCTCGTTGTCGTCCACGCCGAAGAACAGGATGGAGGGGAAGGAGAGACAGGAGGCTCGCTCTCGCCACTCCGCGTCGAGCGCCGGCAGGGAAGTGTTCATCTAGTAAAGATGGTTCCAGCCTCGA
>DASQEJ010000229.1:0-1720 GCA_035633715.1 Actinomycetota bacterium
GACGTCGGCCGCCTGCGCCACCCAGTCGTCGCCCACCACGCAGTCGTCGTCGACGAACGCGATCCAGTCGCGCGAGGTCTCCGCGACTCCCCGCCGCCGCGCCGGGGTGAGCCCCTGGACCGTCTCGCGCACGACGCGCAGCGGCAGCGAGCCCTCGGCGCCGAGGCGCTCCAGAAGGGCCGGCGTCCCGTCCGTGCAGTTGTTGTCGACGACCAGGACGCCCCAGTCGACGTCGGCCGGAACGGCCTGACGGGCGAGCGCCCCGAGCACGAGCTCCAGCGAGGCGGCGTTGTCGTAGGTGCACACGACCACGTCGATGGAGACGGGCTCCGTCATCGTCGGCGGGAGCGTAGTCGCGACGGCGGTAAACTGCCGCGCGTCAGGGCGCGTAGCTCAGTGGGAGAGCGCTCGCTTCACACGCGAGAGGTCGCAGGTTCGAAACCCGCCGCGCCCATCGTCAGGAGCCCTGCATCCGCGGGGCCTTCCTCTTTTTCAAAGTCGACCTCTCTCACCCGCGGGTGTCGAAGCAGGTACGGGGCGGTCCGACCGTCCGTCACCCAACGGCGGCCCGAGTTCCCGGGCCGACGGGGCGTGGCGGAGTCAGGTTGAGGTCAGGGCCGCTCGCGGGTTCGGGCGCGCCGCTTCGAGTGGGTCTGGACTGCTTGCTCGTCCGGCCGTAGCGGGGCTGACGGGCGCGGTCCATCGCGCCAGCGTCGCCTCAAGCTCGGCGATGGCGACGGGCTTGGTCAGGTAGTCGTCCATGCCTGCGGCCAGACAGCGGTCGCGTTCGCCATCGAGCGCAGAAGCGGTCATGGCGATGATCGGGACGTGTGTCGCGTTGTCTTCGCTCTTGCGGATCGCGGTTGTCGCGTCGTAGCCGTCCATGACGGGCATCTGGCAGTCCATGAGCACGGCTTGGTAGGGGATGCGCGAGAGCGCTTCGATGGCCTCTGCTCCGTTTGCGGCCACGTCGGCTTGGAAGCCGAGCTTGGCGAGCATCGCCACGGCCACCTTCTGGTTGACGGCGTTGTCCTCGGCGACGAGCAGGCGGGGCCGGCGGCCGGGCGAGATGGTGGCGGTGAAAGTATCTGCTTTTCGCGCTCGAGCGGTCGGGCCGAGGGGGCGGCTTCCCAGGCTCGTCATGATGGCGTCGTAGAGGTGGGATTGGCGGACGGGTTTGGTGAGTGATGCCGCAAAGCCCGCCACCCGGATGGACTCGCTCGTCTCGCGTGTCGAGGAGGTGAGCAGGACCAGGGGGAGTGTCTTCAACGCCCGGTCGCTTATCACGGCGTTGGCCATGGCGATCCCGTTCATGTCCGGCATGTCCATGTCGAGCAGCCCGAGCTGGTAAGGGCGTCGGTCGGCGACAGCTTCTCTCAGCATCCGGAGTCCTTCGTTTCCGCTTGCAGCGCTCTCACTGACCATTCCCCACGACCGCGTCTGACGTTCGAGGATGGTGCGGTTGGTGGCGTTGTCATCGACGATCAGTGTGCGCACGCCGGTGAGGTCTGAACGCTTGATGAGAGCGGTGATGGGCTCGGTCGGCTTGACCATCCGGACCGTGAAGGAGAAGGTGCTGCCGCGGCCGATCTCGCTTTGCAGCTCCAGCGTTCCGCCCATGAGCCCGACAAGCTGATCGGAGATGGCGAGCCCGAGACCTGTGCCGCCATAGCTGCGCGTTGTCGAGGAGTCGGCTTGGGAGAAGGGCTCAAACAGTCCC
>DASQEJ010000230.1:0-6807 GCA_035633715.1 Actinomycetota bacterium
CAGCCCGTCCGCCACCTCGCCGCAGATCCGAGCCATGAGCGGACCCACGGCGGCGAAGTAGACGGGAACGTCGCGCGGCGGCGGGATCCGCTTTCCCCCGAACACCGGCATCGTGACGTTGTAGAAGCGGCCCTCGAAGACGCGGTCCTCGCCGCGGTTCGCGGCCCAGACCGTCCTCAGCACCCCCGCGTACTCGCGCAGCTTGGGGGCCGGGTGCTCGAAGGGGACGGAGAACCGGCGCTCGTTGACGCCCTTGACCTGCGAGCCGAGGCCGCAGATGAACCTGCCGCCCGAGAGCTCGTCGAGGTCGGCGGCCTCCATCGCGGTGATCGTCGGCGACCGCGGGAACGCCAGCGCGATCGCGGTGCCGACCTTGATCTTCGACGTCGCCTGGATCGCCGCCGCGGCGGGGATGAACGCGGAGTGCGTCGTCTCCGCTGCCCAGCACGACTCGAACCCCGCGTCCTCGGCGGCCTTGGCCATCGCGCCGATCATCATCAGCGGCCCGCCGACGCCGATCCCGTAGTCCATGGCCGGGACTATAGACGCCGCATCCCGAACACCCGGCCGCTTGAGCGCGGGACGAGAGCCCGGGACCGATACCTCATAAGGTATCGGTATGACACCGTATGAGGTATCGTGCACTCATGGGTGCGTGGGCCGGCAACCTCATCCGGATGGCTCGGCTGGAAAAGGGCCTTTCCCAGCGCGAGCTCGCGCGATTGGCGGCAACCTCGCAGGCCGCCATCGCGGCGTACGAAGCCGGCAAGAGGTCTCCGACCCTCGACACCCTCGCTCGCATCATCCGCGCCGCCGGGCTCGACCTCCGGATCCAGATCGCCCCGGCCGATAGTCACGACGAATGGCTGGCCCTCTACGAGCGATCGTTGCCGCCGGAGATAGTCGAGACGAGCAGGCAGAGGGATCGCGCGCTGGTCGCCGCCGCCCGAGCGGAGCGGGGTCGATCTCCGGACGCACGGTGACTCACCAGGTCTCCCCCGAGCACATCCTCGAGACCCTGACGCGCCACCGCGTCGACTACGTCGTGATCGGCAGCGTGGCAGCGATCCTCCAAGGCGTGGGCCTCCCCAGAACGTTGGACATAGACGTCGCGGCATCGCACGCTAGGACGAATCTCAGAAAGCTCAGCGCCGCGTTGAAGGAGATGGATGCCAGGCTGCGGCTGGGGAGCACGCCGGACGCCGAAGCGCTCGCCGCGCCGATCGACGACCGCATGCTCGCGGGCGTCTTCGTCGTCACGTCGATGACACGCTTCGGCCCCTTCGACGTCCTCTTCGAGCCCCCCGGGATGCCGCCGTTCGAGGACCTCAAGCGACGCGCTCCCCGGCTCGAGCGGTTCGGCCTCGAGGTCCCCGTCGCGGCGCTGGAAGACATCGTCGCGTCCAAGCGCGCCGCCGGCCGGGAGAAGGACGCTGCTCATCTGACGATCTTGCTGGAGCACTTGAAAGACCAATGAGCGGCGGCCGCGTGAGCGTCGGAAGCAGCCGGCGCGCCGGGGGGCCGGGGCACGCGCCCGTGCCGTCCGCCCCGCGGTATGGTCGCCCCGATTGCGTGGCAGCCATCGATTTGTAGGAGGCGAAGTGGCGGAACTGCTCGAGGATGAGGAGATCGAACAACGTCTGGACGAGCTCGGCGACTGGGACCGCGAGGGCGACGAGATCCAGAAGGTTTTCGAGTTCGACGACTTCACCACGGCGATCAAGTTCGTGAACGACGTCGCCAAGCTCGCGGACCGCTACGACCACCACCCCGACATCGACATCCGCTGGAACAAGGTCAAGCTGTCGATGTCGACCCACTCGGAGGGCGGGCTCACCTCGATCGACTTCGACGTCGCGGGCGAGATCGAACAGTCGATCCGCTAGCTCACCGAGAAACCCGCGGCTAGGGACACTCGAAGTTCTCGAGGACCCACAGCCCCGCGCGGAACACCTTGCACGCCTCGTCCCCGCGGCCCTGCTCGATGAGCATGTCGCCGAGGACGCGGTGCGCCCGCGCCGCGCGTAGGAAGTGCTCGGCCTTCGTGTAGAGCCGGACCGCCTCGCGCAGGTGCTTCTCGCCCTTCTTGGGATCGTCGTCCTTGAGGACGAGCCCGAGCTCTAGGTTCGTGAGCGCCAGCTCGCCGACGTCCTCGCCGTTCTTCAGGATCTTCAGCGCGCGGTCTAGATGGGACCGGGCGGCGTCGACGTCGCCGTCGACCCTCGCCACGTGCGCGAGCTCGTTGCGGGCGTTCGCCTCCCCCGGCTCGTTGCCCATCGACACGAAGAGGTCCAGAGCGGTCTCCAGCTCCCGCCGGGCGGTCTTGAGATCACCGCCGCCGCGGGCGAGCGAATAGCCGCGGTTCATGTGGACCGCCGCGCTCTCCGCGCGTAGGTCGAGGTTCTCGAAGAGGTCCTCGGCCCTCAGGAGCGCGGCGTCCGCCTCCTTGATCCGTCCCTCCGTGAGGTACGCCTCGGCGAGGTTCACCTGCATGACCGCGAGGTTGAACGGGTCGGTGACCTTGGGCAGCAGCTCGAGAGCGCGGCCGGCGTACTCGCTCGCCTTCGACTGAACGCCCAGCTGCGCGTACGCCCACACGAGCGGCGCGTAGAGCCGGACCATCGCGTTCGGGTCCTGGAAGCCTTCGCGGTCCATCCGCTCGATCAGGCTCTCGACGAGGTGGATCGCATAGCGGATGTCGCCGATGCCGATCAGGCACCTGGCCTGGCCGGCGATGCAGTCGGCGAGCATGGGCGCCGGGGCCTCGATGAGGATCTTCTCGACGTCCTGGTACAGCTCGAACGCGGCTTGCATGTTGCCGCGGCGCTCCTCGACGAGGGCCTGGTACTCGACGGCCTTCGCCTCGAGGTGGCCCATCTTGTAGCGCTTCGCGTCGCGCAAGACCTGGGTCAGGACCTTCGCGACGTCGTCGAGGTCCCCCGCGGAGATGTCGCGGCGCGCCCCCTGGAGCCTCAGCCGCAGCTTCGCCTCCAAGTCGGGCGGCCGCCCGGTCCGCAACTCCTCGACGTCCACCGAAAGCTTGTTCGCGAAGTGCTCCAACGCCGTAGCTGAAGGCATTCGCCGCCCCGCCTCGATGGTGCTCACGTAGGCGTGGGTGTAACGAGGGTCTGCCAGCTCCTTCTGAGTCAGCCCGCTCTGAAGGCGCAGCTTTCTAAGCCGTTGTCCGACGCTCATCAGTGTCCAGTCCTTCTGTCACCGCCGCCTTGCGCAGTCTAACGCGCTGACCAAGCACCCTCCGGGTCAAGCCCCTTGACGGTAGCGTAAGCGATCTCATGCCATACAGGCAACGCGAGCGTTACATCTCCTTCCGCCGTGATCCCTACTACCCGCGAAAGGAGGTGCACATGACCCGCGTCAAGAAGATCGTGCGTTTCGTCGCAGTGCTCACGGCATTGTCGACCGTGGCTGGAGCTCAGTTCCCGCTGGACGAGGTAATGGCGTTCATCGGCGGCGTCCGCTGCTGCTAGGTCAGGCGGAGCCGGTGACGGCCGATTGCTCCTGACGCAGCCACGGAGGAAGCGAGAACGTCACGTCTTCGGTCGTGACCTCTCGTGTCTCTACGTGGTCGTAGCCGAGGAGTGAGAGCTTCGCCAGCAGTCGCTCGACCAGGACCTCCGGCGCGCTCGCGCCGGAGCTGACGCCGACCGTCTCGGCCCCCTCGAGCCACGAGGGGTCGAGGTACGTCTCGTCGGGGACGAGGTAGCCCGGGGTCCCAGCGACTCGGGCTACCTCGACGAGCCGGTTGGAATTGCTGGAGTTGATCGCGCCGACGATCAGGACGACGTCCGCCTCGGGGGCGATCGCCTTGACCGCGACCTGGCGGTTCTGCGTCGCGTAGCAGATGTCGTCCGAGCGGGGGCCCTTGATGTCGGTGAACCGCTCGCGCAGCGCCTCGACGACGTTCAGGGTGTCGTCGACCGAGAGCGTCGTCTGCGTCAGGTACGAGACCGGCGCGTCGGGGTCGAGGCCGAGCTCGTCGATCTGCTCGGGGCGCTCGATGACCGTCGTCGCTTCAGGCGCCTCGCCGGCGGTGCCCTCGATCTCCTCGTGGCCTTCGTGGCCGACCAGCACGATGTGCCGGCCGTTGCGGGCGAAGCGCTTCGCCTCGAGGTGGACCTTCGTGACGAGCGGGCAGGTCGCGTCGATCACCTGCAGGCGCCGCTCCTCGGCCTTTCGCCGGACCTCGGGCGAGACGCCGTGCGCCGAGAAGATGCAGACCGCGCCCTCGGGGATCTCGTCTTCGGAGTCGACGAAGACCGCGCCCCGCCGCGCCAGCTCCTCGACGACGTGGCGGTTGTGGACGATCTCCTTGCGCACGTAGACGGGGGCCCCGAGCTTCTCGAGCGCGCGCTCGACCATCTGCACGGCGCGGTCGACGCCGGCGCAGTAACCACGAGGTGCGGCAAGGATGACCTTCTTCACGCTTCCACCATAGGGCGTCAACGCCTGTAGAGGTCCGGCCTTCCCGCTTCTTGACTGGAAGGACACAAAGGCTCCACAGGACAGTCGGCGCACAGGGGCTTCTTCGCCAGGCAGATCGCACGGCCGTGCTCGATCAGCAGATACGGGACCTGCGGCCACTGCTTGCGCGGCGCCAGCTCCATGAGGTCGCGCTCGATCTTCTCGGCCTCCTTCGAGCCGTAGCTCGTGAAGCCGAGGCGGACTGCCAGGCGGCCGACGTGCGTGTCGACGGCGATCCCGGCGTCGGGGTCCTTGCGGGCCGCCTCCGGGTAGCAGTTGACGAGCACGATGTTCGCCGTCTTTCGCGCCACCCCGGGGAGCGTGATCAGCTCGGCGATCGACCGCGGGACCTCGCCGCCGAAGTCGTCGAGGAGCTTCTGCGACAGCCCCCGCAGGGACTTCGTCTTCTGCCGGAAGAAGCCCGTCGGATGGATGTCCCGCTGTAGCTCCTCCTCGGGGACCGCAAGGTAGTCCTCCGGCCGCCGGTACTTGCGGAACAGGTCCTTCGTGACCTCGTTGACCTTCGCGTCCGTCGACTGCGCCGACAGGACCGTGGCCACGACGCACTCCAGCGGCGTCGTGTACTCGAGGGCGATCTTGGCCTCGGGATACGCCTTCTTGAGCCTCCGCAGCACGTGCGGGAGGCGCTCTGGGGCCGGGGCGTCCCGGTCGGGCAGCGGCATCGAGAGCCCAGGGTATCTGGTAGCCTTTCCAAACGATCGTTTGTTTGGAGGACCGGGTTGGCACAAGCAGCACCAGAGCTCAGGACGTCGCGCAGAGTCGAGGTCGTGAAAGCGGCCGCCCGGCTCTTCTCCGAGCGCGGCTACCACGGCACGTCGATGCAGCACCTCGGCGACGCCCTGGGGCTCCAGCGCGGGTCGCTCTACGCCCACATCGGCTCGAAAGAGGAGCTGTTGCTCGACGTGGTCGAGGAGGGCGCGGACCGGTTCCTCGAGCGCGGCCGCGACGCCGTCGAACGCGGAGGGTCCGCGACCGAGCGGCTCACCGCCCTGTTGGTCGGCCACGCCGAGACCGCGGCCGAGCACCTCGACTCCGCGACCGTGTTCCTCAACGAGTGGCGCTATCTCTCGGAGGACCTGCGGGCGACGGTGAAGGCCAAGCGCGACCGCTACGAGGCGATGGTCCGCACGATCGTCGAAGACGGGATTGCAACGGGAGAGTTCCGGGCAGACGCGGACGTCAGGTTCGCGGCGACGCTCGTGCTCTCCGCCGGGAACTGGCTGTTCTCCTGGTACCGGCCGGGAGGCGAGCTGGGTCCCACCGAGATTGGCGAGAGGTTTGCCGAGCTACTCACAAGGGGGTTGTCGCAGTGACGTACGAGGAGAAGCTGGCGCGGTTCAACGAGCACATCGAGGCCGGCGGGAAGGTCGAGGCGAACGACTGGATGCCCGACGACTACCGGCGCGGGGTGCTGAAGTTCATCGAGATGCACGCGAACTCCGAGATCATGGGCGCGCTCCCCGAGCGTGAGTGCCTGCCGAGCGCTCCCACGCTCCAGCGGAAGATGTCGCTCTGCGCCAAGATCCAGGACGAGGTAGGCCACGCGCAGCTCCTCTACCGCGTCGCCGAAGACCTCGGTAAGAGCAGGGTCGCGATGTACGAGGACCTCGTCACCGGCAAGTCCAAGTTCCACAACGTCTTCCACTACCCCGTGAAGCACTGGGGGGACGTCGCGATCATCGGCTGGCTGATCGACGGGGCCGCGCTCGTCACGCAGGCCGCGCTGCTCGACTCGTCGTACGCGCCGTACACGCGGGTGCTCAAGCGCATCTGCGCCGAGGAGCAGCTGCATCTCCGTCACGGCGAGGACATCACGCTCGAGCTCGCGTCGGGCACCGACGAGCAGCGCGAGATGTTCCAGGAGGCCCTGAACCGCTGGTGGCTCGCGATCATCCACTTCTTCGGCCCCCGATCGAACGTCGAGAAGGATCTCCTGCTGCGCTGGAAGGTCAAGACGCGCACGAACGAGGACCTGCGCAACGAGTTCCTCGACCGCTACGTCCCGAAGATCTACGAGCTGGGCTTCACGATCCCGGCCCCCGTCCCCGTGCAGGACGACGACGGTCACTGGGTGCTCGTCGATGACGAGATCGACTGGGCCCCGCTCGACTCGATCAAGCGCAACGAGGGGCCGGAGACCGCGCGCCGGCTCGGGGCCCGCAGGGAGATGTACGAGTCGCACCGGTGGGTCCGCGAAGCCCTCGAAGAGCCCGCCGTCCACGCGGCTTGACGGCGATGGACGTCTACGAGGTCTTTCGTCGCAGCGGCCACAAGGAGCCGTTCGAGCACGCCGGCGCGGTGATC
>DASQEJ010000231.1:0-6692 GCA_035633715.1 Actinomycetota bacterium
TCGCGCTCGACGACGACCTCGACTCCTTCCAGGCACTCGGGGGGCACGGCATTCGGGTCGATCGCGCCGGCGAAGACGACCGCGTCCCGCCACGTCACGCGTGCGGCGGATGCCGTCAACTCCATGCCCGAAGCCTGATCCGCTCCCGCGTCCAACACCGGCACGAGTGACGCCAGAACCAGAAGCACCGCAACGGGCCCGGACCGCGTGAGCCATCGCCGTAGGCGTCTACTCATTGGGCGCCCCCCTCGACTCTCCTAGGGATCGGCGCGCGCCGACCGCCCCTCCGACTTGTCACGGTGGTGCCCCCGTCGACGCAGAACATTCGACTACGGGAGAGATACCTCGCCGTAGTTGGTTCAGCAGGTCGGTAACGGGAAGAGGCAGCGCGTCGGGCGGGTGCGGTCCGGCTTGCGCAGCATCTTGTCCCCCGACGTCTGCTTCACGAAGATCGGGTTCGCCACCGGCTTCGGCCCCCCGGTCGGGCTCGGCAGCGTCGTGTCGCCCGACACGATGAACAGGTTGCCCTTGTGGTCGAAGTTCACGGTGAAGAAGTCTCCGAGACGGCGGTCGCCGCCCTCGAAGCTCGGGTTCGCGTTGCACGACGTCCCGCTCAGGCAGATCTTGCCCTCGTGGATCGGCCGGCCGGTCGCGTCGGCGACCTGGAACTGCGGAGGCACGAACCGCGTCGACCCGTCCGAGCACTTCACGCGCGAGCCGTGCCCGTTCATCGTGTAGGCGACGTAGGCCCGGAACTGGTCGGGCTTCCCGGCGAGCGTCTGGTACCACGTGATCGCCACGCGCCCGTCGTCGCCCGCGATGATCCACGGCCACAGCGCGTCGCCGTCGGGGATCGGGACGTCGATCGGCTGGGCGGCCCATTCCTTCGTCTTGCGGTTGAAGTAGTTGAACGTCACCGTCCCGTTCGGCGTCACGTCGCTCGAGCCGGAGTAGCCGCCGGCGTTCGCCGCGTAGATCCAACCGGCGCGGTCGGCGGCGATCGCCCCGAAGAACTGCGTGGACTCGCCCAGCGGAGCCGGGTAGCTCTTCCACGTCTTCCCGTCGTCCTTCGAGATCGAGACGCCGCCCGAGTCGAGGGGGCCGAGGAGCCCGGAGTTCGGGTTCAGCGGGTCCGAGATCATCTTGCTGTCGGGGCCGACGGCGCCGCCCTGCCCGACGAGCGTGAACGTGAGGCCGCCGTCGGTCGAGCGCCACAGCGACTTCGGCAGGTTGACGTACAGGAAGACCTCGTCCTCCTCCTGGCCGGTCACCCAGGGACGGTCACCCGAAGCGGCGACGGGGTTTGCGGTCGGCCACGACTGGCCGTCGTCGGGGCTGGCGAACACCGAGACGTTCGCGAGGTTGATCTCGACGTTGTAGATGTTCCCGGCCTGGTCCATCGTGAGGTCCGGGTCGGAGAAGCCGGTCGAGCTCGCGCTGTGGGGTCCGGCCGGGGCGCCGGCGAGCCCGATGTACTGCCACGTCTTCCCGCCGTCGGTCGAGCGCCAGTTCAGCGTCTGGTTGTAGTAGCTGCTGGCGAAGTCGCCGGCCCCCGGGAGCGCCCCGGGGTCCTTGTAGATGTGGGTCGTTCCCGCGTGGGCCGAGACGATGATCGAGCCGTCCTCGGCGACGATGCTGACGGGCTCGCCGCCGGCCCGGTTCTTGTCGATGAACCTCGGCTTGCCGAAGTCGAGCGGCGCGGGCTTCACCGACGGGCACCGCACGGGCGAGGACTCGGCCGCGCCGGCGAGCGGAAGCAGGCTCGCCAGGAGTGCGGGGACCAACAGCAGCTTCGTTCGGCGCATGACGAGGACTCCCGGTCTAGGGGTGGTGGTGGGGAATTCGCCCCGCCCGTCCTGGTTCCTCCCCCGCTCGGGGGCGCAGGCCCACCCGGGCCGGGGGTTCAGATCGGCGGGGGCCCGTCCCGATACGTACGGGGTGAAGAACAACGCATCCGCGCCCAGGGTCCGGCCCCGGGCGGCCCTCGGCCGGACGATCCTCGCCGTGGTCGCGCTGGCGGCCTCGCTCCACGCGGGCCCCGCCCACGCCGGGATCAAGAACACGCCCGAGTGGGCGCTCCCCGCCGTGAAGTACCTCGTCTCGAACGGAGCGATCGACGCGTCGAGCTTCCGGGCGAACCAGCCGATGAAGCGCAGCGCCTTCAAGAAGGTCATGGGCAAGACGTTCGGCGGCGGCTACACCCGCGTGAAGGGGTACGTGACCGCGGCCGAGGTGTCGGCGGCGCTCGTACGGGCCCTCGGCAAGGCGCCGGTGGCGTCGCGGCTGCGGCGCCTGAAGTCACCCGACGGGTGGCAGCCGAGGGTCGACCGCTGGTTCGGGTCGGAGATCGTCTCCCGGGAGATGGGGCTGCGGCGCGACCGAGCGACGTCCGAGGAGAGCCGCGAGGCCTCCGCCGGCGAGCCGATGGCGCAGGCCGACGTCGCGTACGCGGTCTGGAAGGCGAAGACCAGCCCCTCGACCTGGGGGGCCGACGCCCTGGCGGGGTTCTCGCTGTCGAGCTACGGCCCCGTGAGGCGAGAGGTGGTCGAGTACGCGCTCTCGCTCGTCGGCACGCCCTACGTGTGGGGCGGCGAGTGGGCCAAGAAGACGCCGGCCGGCTACCCGTACGGCGCGCAGGCCCACGGCGGCGTCGACTGCTCCGGCTTCGTCTGGTACGTGCTGAGAAAGAAGGCGCCAGGCTGGGCCCCCGCCGGAAGGCCGTACGCGGGATGGGCGTTCCCCGAGCGTTCGTCCGCGGACATGGCGGCCGCGACCAAGGAGCGCCTGAGCTACCGCCGTCTACAACCCGGCGACGTCGTCTTCTTCGCCCCGAACGGGCGCAAGTCGAAGGCCTCGGCCGTCTACCACGCGGGCCTGTACCTGGGCCGCGGCTGGATCGTCCACTCTTCGGGATCGCGCGCCGGCGTGAGCCTCGCCTCGATCGCGCCGGGCTCCTGGTGGCACGACCAGATCGCCTGGGGCCGGAGGATCATCCGGACCTGAGCTAGCCCGTTCGGCCGAGGCCGTCGCTAGTTGTGTACGAAGACGGCCTTGCCTACCGGCGTGCGGCGGAAGAACGCCTTGCGGACGTACATCGGGATGCGCACGCAACCGTGGCTCGCCGGGTAGACCGGGACCGACTGGCTCCCGTGGATCGCGTAGCCGCCCACGAAGTAGCTCGGGTGGTAGAGCTTGCCGAGCCTGCTCACCCGCACGCCCTCGATCTTCCGCTCGATCGTGAAGCTGCCCCGCGGCGTGTGAGCCTTGTAGGTCTCGCCGTCGACCGTGTAGTACTCCTCGTTCCCGCTCGAGATCGGGATCGTGTGCGTCACGCGGCCCTTCTTCACCTCGAACAGCACCTGGCGCGAGATGTCGACGTCGACGAAGCTCCCGGGCTTCCCCTTCGACGGCACGACCGGCCGGGACGACAGCGCGATCTGCGTCATCTGTTGCGGCGTCACGACGCCGTCGCGCGTGAGGCCCTTCACCTTCTCGAACGCGTAGACGGCCTGCTGGGTCTCGTAGCCGAACGACCCGTCACGGCGCCCGGCCGGGTACGAGATCTCGTTCAGCGTCTTCTGCAGGTACGAGACCTCGGCCCCCGAGTCCCCCGCGTTCAGCGTCACGTCCCACCGCACGGCGTGAGTGTTCGCGAGCGCGTCGATCTGCCGCAGGTTGAAGTTGCGCTTGCGCAGCCGGTCGATGATCTTCGGGAGCGCCTTGCGGTGGCTCTCGCGCCACACGTCGAGGGAGATGATCGAGCCGGGCTGCACGCGCGACACGACCTTGTAGGCGATCTTCTTGGCGAGCCCGCCCTTCGGGTGCTGCGTCCAGCGGACCGAGCGGTAGCCCATCGACCCGGCAACACGCAGCACGCGCAGGTTGCGGGCCCCCTTCGGAGCGCGCAGGTAGGGGGCCCCCGACGCCCCGATGGAGCGCAGCGCCTCCTCCGCCTTCGAGATCGAGCTACGAAGAGCGGAGTCGTCGAGCGAGGTGAACGGGGCCTTGCCGTAGCCGCGGTTGCCGAGCATGTGGCCGCCCCGCTTGATCAGGCGCGCCCGGGTCTCGTGGTGCTCGATCCAGGCCCCCGGCAGGAAGAAGCTGACGTCGGCCCTCTTGCGCTCGAGCATGAGCAGCAGGTCGTCCATGACCTTGTTGCGGGCGGTGCCGTCGAGCGTGATGACCACGGACCTGGTCTGAGGGCCCACGACCCACTCGCTGGGGGGCAGCGCGGCCGCGGCCGAGGCCGCGCTGAGGGCGACGAGCGCGCCTGCTGCCTGGATCGACGCGAGCAGGAGTGCGCCGCGACGGATTGAAATCGACATCGGGATGACACCACCGTGGGTCCGGGGACTGGTCGGCCGCATCCTAACGGGGCCGGGGGCGCGGGTCTTCGTCCCACCAGCACCCGTGCGCGCGGTTGCGCTCGAAGTACCGGCGACCGCCCACGTGCCGGAGTAAAGCCATAAGGGGTCACGAAAAACTTGTCGAACGGTTGCAAGACGAGTAGCTTGCGTCGTGGCACTGGCGGCGTTCAACGACGAAGGGGATGCGACATGGGCATGGGTGCAGCTACGAGGAGGGTGGCGGCGATTGCCGCTGTGGTGGGTGTGATCGGTGCGTTCGCGGTGCCGGCTCAGGCGTCGGATGCCGAAGTTCCGCCGCCGTGTGAATGGCCGGACGTCGAGCCGCTCTGCGACATGGCGAAGCGACAGGTCGAGCACGCGGTCGCCGAGGCGGAGGCTGCGACTGACTACGCGCTCACCTGGGGCGATCGCGCTATCGCGATCGTGAACGACACCTACGCCATGGTGCGCTGCGACGTGCTCGGGGAGTGCTCCTGACACGACTGCGTCATCCACGGAGGCCCGGCTTTCGAGCCGGGCCTTTTCGCGTCCCCGCTCGGGAAGGAAGCCGCGCAAGGGCGGCGAATTCCTCGCTAACACACCCGAGACGGAGGGACCTATGACGACTTCTCGCTCGACCAAGACCCTGGCGGTTCTGGGCTCCGCCGCGCTCGTGCTCACGGGCATGCTCGCCGGAACCGCAGACGCGAAGAAGAAGAAGAAGCCGAAGCCCCCGCCCCCGCCCGCAGGGTGCGCGGCCTACACCCCGTCCGAGTGGTCGAAGGACGTCCCCGTCACGGTGATCAAGGACGACGCGACGGCGGACAAGCCGCTGACGATCACCGTCCCGACGGCCGAGGGCGTCGGCTCGTCCAGCCCGAGCGACCCGGCGAACACGAGCCAGGACAACCCGGTCTCGCACGTCTACCTCAACGTCCAGGTCGACTCCGAGCTGCCGCAGGTCGGCCTCTACGGAACGCTGGAGTTCACGCCCGTCTGGGACTACGACCTGTACTTCCGCAACAACGAGGGCGTCGGCCTCGCGTACTCCGCGGGCGTTGCCCCGGCGGGGATCGCCCCTGAGGGAGAGGCGTTCGGCGTCGACGGGACCGGCAACGGTGGCCACACTGCTCCGGGCTCGGAGAACATCGAAGGCCTCGCGACCGATGACTGCACCGGGTACCTCGTCCACATCGTCAGCTCGCTGACGCCGGGTGAGGATGTCACATTGAACCTGTGGCTCGGCGAAGCCACCTTCACCCCGGGGGCGTAGCACCACCAAGTCACTCGCAACGTCCAAGAGGCCCGGCCATATTTGGCCGGGCCTCTTTTTACGCTTCTCGGTTGCGTCGAGCGCCTAAGGAGCGGGGGTCTCCTTGGCGTCGCCTCCGCCGCCGCGCTTCGGCGAGGGTGACGGCTCGGGCGGGGGCGAGGCCCCCGACGACTCGCCCGGAGCGGGGCTCTCGGGCGGGTCGAAGTCGTCGTCGGCGTCGTTGGGGCACGGCTGGAACGCCTCGGGGGCCTGGCCCCCCTCGCGGAAGACGTCGATGAACTCCCGCGCGGCCGCCTCGTCGAAGGCGTTGAGGCGCATGGCGTTGGCCCACGCGACCACGGCGATGGGAGTCTCCATCTCGCCCTCGTAGGGGGCCGAGATCGTGTGGCTCTCGAAGGATTGGACGAGCTCCTCGATCTGACGGACCTCCTGCTCGGAGATCGTCGGCTCGTACAGGATGGCGACGGCGCCGTGCTCGAGCGAGTGGACGAGGTTCTCGTTCGGGACCGGAGACCCGTAGGTCCCGCAGTTGGCGGGGGCGCCGGCGTGCGCGCCAGAGACCGGCGGGCTCATGTCGTAGTCGACCGTCGTGTCGACGTGGGTCGGGTCCCCCGCGCTCGTCGAGTAGTGCTCGATCTCGTGCCCCGCGATGGCGTCCGGCACGCCGCCCCGGATGAAGAAGAACCACACGGCGAACACGGCGACGGCGACGATGCCGACGCGGCGAACGATCCGCTCGCGCCGCTCCTGCTTGCGCCGTCGCTCGAGCGCCTCGGCCTTCGCCTGGCGGCGAGCCTCGATCCGCTCGCGCTTGCGCTGGTTGGGATCGAATCCTTCGGGGCGGTTCTTCTTGTTCTTTTTCGCCATGCCCTCGTCCGTTGGGGAGGTCCGGTTTTCCCCGGAGGCTATCGTGACGGCGCGATGGAAACCGACACGTGGCGCTACGTGCTCGTCGCGGCCCTGTTGGTGAACGCCTCGACGGGCCTGGGCTACCGCGTCTACCGGCGCTCCCAAGGGGGGCCGAAGTCGGACGTGATCGGCCAGGCGATCCTCGGCGGGCTCCTCTGCGTGCT
>DASQEJ010000232.1:0-1706 GCA_035633715.1 Actinomycetota bacterium
TCGCTTCGGATCGGGGACGGCTACGGCCCGGTCAACCCGGGCTGGGAGCTTCTCTCGTAGGCAGCAGGCGCGTTTCGGCCTCGGCGGCGAGCGCGGCGTGGTCCAGCTGCTCGGAACGCGCGCGGAGCTCCAGGTAGGCGACCGTGCCGGCGGCGGCCGTGAACAGCCACACCGGCGCCATCGTCACCATCAGGATCAGGACCGACCAGATCGAGGTCGCGAGGTCGAGGTCTTCCGCCTCCGGCAGGAACGCCGCGGCGATGCCGTTCAAGAGGCCCTGGAGGAGCGCGGGCGCCAGCGCGAGGACGAGCAGCGCGGCGACGACGCGTAGCCAGCTACCGGCGAGGAGGTTCTTCGCGCGGGTCGCCGCGTCTCGGAACTCGCGGCGCTCCCACACGATCGCCTGGACGAGGACCGGCGGGCCGAGCACCGCGGGGACGACGAGATACTGCGCGATCGGTCCGAGGAACAGCACCAGCACGAGGAGCGGCATCGAGACGTAGAGGCCGGACACCACGACGTGGCCGAGGAACGGTCGCAGCTGGCGCCATCCCGTGTCGGCGCCGGCCCGCCGGCCGCCGGCGTGCTCGGCGAACACGACTGCTGCGATCGCCGTCAGCAACGTCCCGATCACCGTCCACAACAGGATCTGCGAAGCGAGGGAGAGCGCGTAGCCCTCGACGGTCCCCTCCAGGTCGAACACGACCACGATCACCAGCAGCACGCCGAAGTGGAGGAGTGTCGCCAGCCCCACGCCCCCCAAGAAGACGGAGATCAGCCGCAGGAAGCACGCGCTGAAGAGCCTCCAGGTCCACGCGAAGAAGCCCTCGATGCGGATGGGGGCCGGGAACGGCCGGCGCTGTTCGCCTTCGGGCTCGCTCACTCCGGAGCTAACGGACCCGCCGCTTTGCGATCAGCCCGATGATCAGCAAGCCGGCGAGCGCGGCCGCGCCGACCGCGAGCTTCTTTCCGATCTCGCCGGCCTCGACCTTCGCGCGGTCGACGAGCTCGTCCACCTTGCGCGCGAGGTCCTCGCGCGTCTCCTCGATCTCTCCCAGCGTCTGGCGGGCGTCCTTGCCCATGCCGCCCTCCTATCTCTTGCCCAGGGACTTGACCATGGCGGCGTCGTCCTTGAGCGTCTGTTTGGTCATCTCGGCCGAGATGGGAGCGGACAGCTTCTTCTTGGCGACGACTCCTGCGAGCACCGCGAGCAGGAGCAGCACGCCCATCGTCGCGAGGTCGGCGGCCCACGTCGGCAGGAACTCGTCGAATCCGTCGCGGATCGCGAGCAGGGCGAAGATCAGCGCGAAGAAGGCGAAGACGCCGGCCACCGCGATGACGACGACGCCCTTGACCTTGGTCGCGACGGACTGCCCGACCTCCTGCTTCGCTAGCTCGATCTCCTTGCGGATCAGCGTCGAGAGGTCCTCGGTGACCTCCTTCATCAGCTGCCCCGCCGACTTCTCCGCGCCGGTGCCGTTGCCCGTGTAGAGGTCTTGCGCTCTCGGTCGTTCGGCCACGTTTCCTCCCTATGTCTGCGGTCCGGCCGAGGCCACCCCGCGACCCTCGACAAGCGATTGTCGCGTCAACCGCCGTTCCGCGAGGACGGCGTTGACCTGGGCGGTCAGCAGGGTGATCTGGGCGAGCAGATAGCTCACCACGAGCAGGCCGGCGGCGGTGGCGAACGCGCCGAACGTGGCGCTGCG
>DASQEJ010000233.1:0-6799 GCA_035633715.1 Actinomycetota bacterium
GGTCGAGCAGGACGACGAAAAGGAGTATTGGCGATGGAGCGACCGAAGAGAGCGACCGGGCTTCTGCTAGTGGCCATCCTCGGCATCGGGGGCGCCGCCGTGGCGGCAGCTGCTGGCGGCGGTGATTCCCCGCGGACCCTGGCCTTGCAGAAGGGCTCGTCGGGCGACGACGGGTCCGACGACGAAGCGACGGCGCCCCCCACGGCTCCGCCGACGGCGGACCCGGGCGACGGCCGCGACGACAGAGGGAGCCGCGACGACGGGGGCCGGGACGACGACGGGGCGACGGACGACCCGGGCGACGACGACTTCGCGACGGCGCCGCCGACCGCCACGCCGGACGGTGACGACGACGACTTCGCGACGGCCCCTCCGACGGCGACGCCCGACGACGACGACGACCGCGACGACAACAGCGGGCCCGGCAGCGGTGACGACGGGGACGACAACAGCGGGCCGAGCGAGAACAGCGGGCCCGGCAACGCCGACGACGACGACCGGGACGACGACGACCGGGACCACGACGACGACCGGGACGACGACAACAGCGGCCCCGGCAACGGCGACGACGACCGGGACGACGATGACGACGACGACTCGGACGACGACGACTGAGGAACCTTGTGCCCGCGGCTTCGCTCAGCGAGGCTGCAGGGACGAAGTTCGGATCGGAAGCAATCGGGGCGCCTTCGGGCGCCCCGTCTCGCGCCCTCTAGCGCTCGGAGAGCGGGACCCAGGAGCGAGGCTCCGGCCCCACGTACTCGTGGTCCGGCCGGATCAGCCGGTTGTCCGAGTACTGCTCGCGCACGTGCGCGGTCCACCCGGAGACTCGGCTGCACGCGAACACCGGCGTGAACAGGTCGGTCGGGATCTGCAGGTAGCCGTAGACCGAGGCGGCGTAGAAGTCGACGTTGGGGTAGATCCCCTTCTCGTCCATGACCGCGCGCTCGATCTCCTGGCTGATCTCGTAGTTGTTGCCGTCGCCGGTCTTGTCGGCGAGCTCCTTCGCCATGCGCCTGAGGTGCGTGGCGCGGGGGTCCTCGGTCTTGTAGACGCGGTGACCGAAGCCCATGACCTTCTCTTTGTTGCGGAGCTTCGTGATCGTGTAGTCGCGGGCCTTCGACGGCTCTTTGATCTCCTTGATCATCCGCATGACCTGCTCGTTGGCGCCGCCGTGGAGCGGCCCCTTGAGGGCCGCGATCGCGGCGGTCATCGCGGAGTGGATGTCGGAGAGCGTCGCGGCGCAGACGCGGGCCGCGAACGTCGACGCGTTCATCGTGTGGTCGGCGTGGAGCGTGAGGCAGACGTCGAAGATGCGCGCCTCCTCCTCGTCGGCCTTGTCGCCCTTCAGCATGTAGAGGAAGTTCGCTGCCTGCGAGAGCGAAGCGTCGGGGTGGACGAGGTCGAGGTCCTTGCGCATGCGGTCGTAGTAGGCGACGAGCGTCGGGAGGACCGCGATCAGACGCATGGCCTTGCGGTAGTTGGCCTCCTCGGACGTGTCCCAACCGTCGGGATCCTTCGCGGACGAGGCCGATACGGCCGTCCGCAACATCGACATCGGGGCGCTGGTGGCGGCCAGGCTCGGGAGGAGCTCCATGACGAACTCGTTGGGCTCCCGCTCGCCGGCGATCTGCGTACGCACGTCCTCGAGCTGCTCCGCGTTCGGGAGCTCGAGGTGGTGGAGGAGGTAGCAGATCTCCTCGAAAGTCGCGTTGACGAGGTCGTGGATGTCGTATCCGACGTAGGAGAGTCGGCCCTCCTTGCCGTCGATGTCGCTGAGCGCGGTCTCGGCCGCTACGACACCTTCGAGTCCCTTGCCGGGCGTTGCCATCCGGGGCGTGGCCTTTCTCTCCGGGCGCTCACAGGCGCTTCCTCTTCCCTCCGTCAGAAGGCTATCAGGTAGGTTTATCCCCACTTTTTCCTGGTCGGCGACCTCTTTACGACGGGAGCGTTCCAATGTCATCGAAAGTTCATCGCGTCACGTTGATCCCCGGGGACGGGACCGGCCCGGAGATCGCCGAGGCGACGAGGCGGGTCCTCGACGCCACCGGGGTCTCGTTCGACTGGGACGTCCAGCACGCGGGCGTCGACGTCATGGACGAGTACGGGACGCCGCTTCCCGAGCAGGTCCTCGACTCGATCCGCGCGAACAAGGTGGCGATCAAGGGCCCGATCACGACGCCGGTCGGGACCGGGTTCCGCAGCGTCAACGTCGCGCTGCGCAAGGAGCTCGACCTCTACATGTGCCTCAGGCCGTGCAAGTCCTACAAGGGCGTGCGGTCGCGCTACGAGGACATCGACCTCGTCGTCGTCCGTGAGAACCACGAGGACCTCTACGCCGGCATCGAGTTCGAGCAGGGTTCGCCCGACGCTCGCAAGCTGATCGACTTCATGGCCGACCTCGGCGCGCGGCGGATCCGCGAGGACTCCGGCATCTCGATCAAGCCGATCTCCGTGACGGGCACCCGCCGGATCGTCAAGGGGGCGTTCGACTACGCGATCAAGCACGGGCGCAAGAAGGTCACGGCCGTGCACAAGGCCAACATCATGAAGTTCACCGACGGGCTGTTCTTGAAGACCGCGCGGGAGGTCGCCGAGGAGTACGCGGACTCCGGCGTCGAGTTCGAGGACCGCATCGTCGACAACATGTGCATGCAGCTCGTGCAGAAGCCCGAGCTCTACGACGTGCTCGTGCTCCCGAACCTCTACGGCGACATCGTGTCCGACCTCGGCGCGGGCCTGATCGGCGGGCTCGGCGTCGCACCGGGCGGCAACATCGGCGACGACGCCGCGGTGTTCGAGCCGACGCACGGCTCGGCCCCCAAGTACGCGGGCCAGAACAAGGTGAACCCGATGGCGATGATGCTGTCGGGCGTCCTGATGCTGGACTACCTCGAGGAGACCGACGCGGCGAAGCGGCTGGAGGCGGCGATCGCGGCGGTCATCGAGGAGGGCAAGTCCGTCACGTACGACATGAAGCCGTCGCGCGACGACCCGACTGCGGTCGGCACGTCCGAGGTCGCCGACGGGATCATCGAGAAGCTCAACGCTTAAGGAGGCGCAACAAGTGGCTGGGGCAACCAAGGACCGATCGGCTGGGCGATCGGTCGAAAAGAAGGTAACGGTCGTCGGCGCGGGCAACGTCGGCTCGAACACCGCGCGGCGCATCGCCGAGCGCAACCTCGCCGACGAGGTCGTGATGATCGACATCGTCGAGGGGCTGCCGCAGGGCCTGGCGCTCGACATCAACCAGTCGGCGCCCACCGAGGGCTTCGAGACCCTCGTCACCGGCACGAACGACTACGCCGACACCGCGGGCTCCGACGTCGTGGTGATCACCGCGGGTCTGCCGCGCAAGCCCGGCATGAGCCGGATGGACCTGCTCGACGCGAACACCGAGATCGTCGGCGGCGTCACCGAGCAGATCGCGAAGCACTCGCCCGAGACCGTGATCATCGTCGTGTCCAACCCGCTCGACGAGATGACTTACCTGGCTTCGATCGTCTCCGGTTTCCCCAAGGAGAGGGTCATGGGGATGGCGGGTGTCCTCGACTCCTCGCGGCTCCGCTTCTTCATCGCGGAGAAGCTGAACGTCGCCCCGACCTCGGTCGAGGCCATCACGCTCGGCTCCCACGGCGACCAGATGGTCGCGCTCCCGCGGCACGCGACGGTCGAGGGCAAGCCGTTGCCGGAGCTCGTCGACGAGCCCACTCTGCAGGAGCTCTTCACGCGCACGAAGGACGCGGGGGCCGAGATCGTCGGCTACCTCAAGAAGGGGAGCGCGTTCTACGCGCCGTCCTCCTCGTCGGCGACGATGGTCGAGTCGATCCTCAGGGGCTCCGACGACGTCCACCCGACGTGCGCGTGGGTGAGCGGCGAGTACGGCATCTCCGACACGTACCTGGGCGTGCCCGCGAAGCTGGGCTCGGGTGGCGTCACCGGCATCGTCGAGCTCGAGCTGAACGACGACGAGCAGACGCAGCTCCGAGAGGCGGCGGACGCTATCCGGGCGAAGTGCGAGGAGCTCGCCGCCCGCCGCAAGTAGCCCTTTGATGGGCAAGGTGAGGTTCTCCATAGCGATGTCGCTCGACGGCTTCGTCGCGGGCCCGAACCCGACCGTCGAGGAGCCGCTGGGCGAGGGCGGCGAGCAGCTCCACGAGTGGGCGTTCGAGCTCGAGGCGTGGCGCCGGCCGCACGGGCGGGAAGGCGGCGAGGTCAACGCCAGCTCCGCCGTCGTGGAGCGGGCGCAGGCGAACGTCGGCGCGACGATCATGGGACGCAACATGTTCGGCGGCGGCCCCGGACCGTGGGGCGACGACCCGTGGGATGGCTGGTGGGGTGACGACCCTCCGTTCCACCACCCCGTCTTCGTGCTCACGCACCACGCCCGCGACCCGTTGGTGAAGGGGGGCGGGACGACCTTCACGTTCGTCACCGACGGGATCGAGTCTGCCCTCGAACAGGCGCGGAGCGCGGCCGGGGCGGGAGACGTGGCGATCGCGGGAGGCGCGGACGTCGGACAGCAGTTCCTGGCGGCGGGGCTCGTCGACGAGGTGCTGCTCCACGTCGTCCCGGTGCTGCTGCACGGGGGCAGGCGTCTCTTCGAGAACCTCGACGACGCACCGGTGGAGCTGCAGCAAGTCCGAGCGGTCGAGGGTTCCGGCGTCATGCACGTCGAGTACCGGGTGGTCCGGCCCGGCGCGGAAGGATGACGGCGCCCCTGGCGTTGGGAAAGGCATGAGCTCTTACGAGGTAACAGACGCCACCTTCGAAGACGACGTGCTCCAGCGGTCGTTCCAGCAGACGGTCGTCGTCGACTTCTGGGCGGCTTGGTGCGGACCGTGCCGGCAGCTCACGCCGGTCCTCGAGAGGCTCGCGGACGAGTCGTCGGACTGGGTGCTGGCGAAGGTCGACGTCGACGCGAATCCTCGGCTGTCGGGCGCCTTCGGCATCCAGAGCATCCCCGCCGTAAAGGCGTTCCGCGACGGAAAGCAGGTCGGTCAGTTCATGGGCGCGCTGCCCGAGCACCAGGTGCGGAAGTGGCTCGAGGGATTGGGCCCCTCCGAGGGCGAGCTGACGCTCGTCGTGGCCGAGGAGTCCGAGAAGGCGGGCCGTCTGGACGAGGCGCGAGAGGCCTACGAGCAGGCGCTGAAGGACGAGCCGGGCTTGTTCGCGGCGCGCAGCGGTCTGGCGCGCGTCGATCTGGTGCTGCGGGCTCGGGACCTGGACGCGGCGGCGTTGACGGCGAGGGCCGAGGCGGACCCGGGCGACCTCGAAGCGGCAATGGGCCTGGCCGACGTGGACGCGGCCGCGGGCCGCCACGAGCAGGCCTTCCGCCGTCTGATCGAGACGATCCGGCAGACCTCCGGCGACGACCGCGAGAAGGTGCGCCGGCACCTGCTGAACCTCTTCGACACGCTGCCGGCCGACGACCCGAGGGTCCTGTCGTCGCGCCGCGACCTGTCGATGGCCCTCTTCTAGGAGCCGGAAGGGGATCAAGCGGCCCCCGTTGAAATCCTCCGCCCGATAGAGCCGAAAGGGCTCTCGGACGAAGGGAGGATCCGTTGCGGAAGCGTCTCGCAATGGTGGTGATGTCGCTCACGGCGGCAGCCGTGTTGCTGCCGGCCGGCCCGGCTGCGGCCACGACGTGCGTCGTCTTGGAGGACCCCGTCGAGGGCGCCGTCTGCGTGGTCTACGGGACCCCGGGCGTGGGTCAGGCGTGCGCCAAGCTCCGCGTCTGTTGACGAGCATGCGGAAGCGTCTCGCGGGCGTCGTGATGTCTCTGAGTGCGGCGGCCCTGCTGCTGCCCGCAACCCCGGCGGCGGCCACCAAGTGCGCGATCGACGACGTGGTCGTGGACACCGTGCGGTGCACGAGGCTCGCCGTGTGCTGGGAGTTCGACGTCTGCGTCTGAGAACACGCTGACCGAGGGCCCGTCCGGTCGTCCGGGCGGGCCCTCTCGCGTCACGGCCCCCGGCGCAGCACCTTGCCCGTCGCCGTCCGCGGTAGCTCGTCGACCACCGTGTAGTGGCGAGGCACCTTGAAGCTCGCCAACCGCTGTCTGGCCCAGCCCCGCAGCTCGTCCACGTCCAGGTCGCCAGCCGGGACCACCAGCGCACAGACCTCCTGCCCCCACTCCTCGTTCTCGCGGCCGTAGACCGCGCACTCCGCCACAGCCGGGTGCTCCGCGAGCACCACCTCGACCTCCTGCGGGTAGACGTTCACGCCGCCGGTGATGATCGTGTCGTTGCGCCGGCCCTCGAGGAACAGGTAGCCGTCTTCGTCCAGGCGCCCGACGTCGCCGACCGTGAACGCGTCGCCGTTCCACGCGGCCCTCGTCTTGGCGTCGTCGCCCCAGTACGAGAACCGCTCCGCGTGAGGGTCGCGCACCCACACGGTTCCGACGTCGCCGCGGGCGACCGGCGCGCCGTCGTCGTCGCGGATCAGGATCGCCGCGCCGGGGCGCGGCAGGCCGACGCTGCCGGGCTTCCGCAACCACTCGTCGGGCGAGATCCGCGTCGCCCCGCCCTCCGTCGAGCCGTAGAACTCCCACACCGAGCCCGGCGGGAAGAATTCGATCGCGCGCCTCTTCGTCGCCTCGCGGATCGGGGCCCCCGCGTGGATCAGCATGCGCATGCTCGTCGAGTAGTGACGCTTGAGCACCTTCGGCTCGAGCGAGAAGATCCGCTCGAGGTGCGTCGGCACCATGAACGTCGACGTCACGCCGAACAGCTCCATCGCCGCGAGCGTCTCCTGCGCCTCGAAGCGCGCCTGCAACACGACGCTGCCCCCCGCCTCC
>DASQEJ010000234.1:0-4478 GCA_035633715.1 Actinomycetota bacterium
GGGAGTGCTACCCGGCCGGCGAGGAGTGCGAGGTGACGAGCCCGCTCGAGGAGATGACCGATCCGCTCGCCGTGTACTCGCACGACCTCGGCTGCTCGGTCACGGGCGGCCACGTCTACCGCGGGAAGGCGTTTTCGGACCTCACGGGCAACTACTTCTTCGGCGACTACTGCTCGGGGCGGATCTGGGCGGTGGCGGCGGAGGGGCCGGCGCGCCAGGAGCCGGTCGAGCTGCTCGACACCGATCTCTCGATCTCCTCGTTCGGCGAGGACGACCGGGGCGAGATCTACGTCACCGACCTCGCCCGGGGCCTCCTGCTACGGCTCCGCTCGGCCGCTCGCTAGACGCGGAGAAGGGGCGCCGGAGCGCCCCCTCTCTCTCGTTCGATCCGTTGGTTGCTTACGGCCTGATCGCTCTCGACCTCGCGCCCAGGCACGTGATGGTCTGGCCGTCGTCGTTCTCGACGGTGGCCTTCGCGACCCTGGCGTAGAAGCGGCCCCTGAGGTTGTCGTTGCGGGACGGGACGGTGTACTTGCCCCTGGCGTTCGTCACGGCCTTGCCGAACGTGGCGTCTTTCCCGCGCTTGAGCTTCTTGACGGTCACGTTGCGGGCCCGCTTGCACATGGGCTCGTCGGAGCCGACCTTCCCCGTGAACTTCGGGTTCTTGCCGGCCTCGTAGGCGATCGTGACGGTCGAATTGCACTTCGTCTGCTGGGCCTCCTGGGCGGTGCCTCCCACGACCGTCTTCTTGGTGGGGTCGTCCTCGGCGGGGTGAGCGGCCTCCTCGTCGGGGATCGGCGGGATCGTCACCGGGAGGCTGGGGATCGGACCGCTCGACGCGGGCGGTGAGGCGGAGCCCGATCCGGACGGGGACGGCGAGCCGCCTCCGCCGCAGCCTTGGGCGACGGCCTCGTCGTTCGTCGTCGCCAGCGCGAGCGCCGCCGCACAGGCGAGAACCCACAACGAAACGATGACGACGATTGCCCTAGTAGATCTTGCTGGACCCATCGAGACACCCCCTGGGTGTTTTTTTAGCTTTTGCCTGATCCTATGGCTGCCTAATGACTAAGTGGTTGCCCGATAGCGGGGACTTTCAACCAGGAGCCCCAGCTATTGGCAGCCGGGAGGACGCCCGGATTGGAGGATGATGGCGCCCATGCCGAAGATCCTGGTGGTCGAGGACGAGCAGTCCGTCGTGGCCATCCTGCGCTACCACCTCGAGAGCGCAGGGATGGAAGGCTTCTTCGCCTCGGACGTGCAGGACGGATGGCGCCTGCTGACGGGGGAGTCCCCCGACGCCGCCGTGATCGACATCGGCCTCCCGGGCGCCGACGGATGGACGCTGATCGAGAAGCTCCGCGACGACTCCCGGTTCGACGGCCTCCCCGTCGTCGTCCTCACCGGGTTGATCGAGCCCGAGATCGTGCGCCGGGCCGGATCGCTCGGCTGCGAGTACCTCAGCAAGCCGTTCGCGGCCTCCGCTCTCCTGACGAAGATCCGCGACGCTCTCTCACCCGCCCCGCCGCGGGCGCCGGAGCCGCGCCAGGACCCGAACAAGGTCGAGCTCGTGGTCGTCGGCGTCGTGATGTTGCTCGACCACTACCAGGTCGAGGGCAAGGTCCACCTCCCGCCCGAGCTGTCACGCTTCTCCGACGCGTGGGAGTCGTTGATCCGGGACAACCGCGACTACGTGCCGGTGACGGACGTCCGCGTGACGGTGCGGGACGGGCATTCCGTCGTCGCCTCGCCCTCGTTCATGGAGGTGCGCAAGGCGGACGTGCGCGCGGTCTTCCCGCAGGACTCCCCGGTCGGTTGAGCGACGGCGGCATCGTCTACGAGAACACGATCCACGAGTCGCTCGGGATCAGGACGGTCGAGACGGGGCCGGAGCGGGTCGTGCTCGAGATGGACGTCTCTCCCAGAGTCCATCAACCGTTCGGCCTGTTGCACGGGGGCGCCTCCGCGGTGCTGGCCGAGAGCGCCGCTTCGATCGGCGCCTATCTCGCCTCGGCCGACGACGAGCTCAGCGTCGGGACGGATCTGAACATCAGCCACTTGCGGGCCAAGCGCGACGGCGTCGTCCGCGCGGTCGCGGTCCCGCTGCGCAAGGGTCGCTCGATCCACGTGTGGACTGTCGATATCGTGGACGAGGACGGCTCGCTCGTTGCGGCCGCGCGCTGCACGCTCGCGATCCGGCGCGCGCGAGGCTCCGGAGGAAAGGGCTGACATGTACGACCGCATCGTCGTGGGGACGGACCTGTCGAAGACCGCGCGGGTGGCGACCGATCGGGCCGCGGGGCTCGCACGGCGGCTCGAGGCGGAGCTCTTCCTCGTGCACGCGGGCCGCGACCCGGGCGAGCGGTTCGCCAAGCTAGCCGCCGATTACGGCGGCACCCCGGTGGTCGTCTCCGGGAACCCGGCCGAGGCCCTGCTGTCCGAGACCGAGCGGCTCGACGCGGACCTCCTCGTCGTGGGCAGCGTCGGGATGAGCGGGGCGCGCCGGTTCCTGCTCGGAAGCGTCCCGAACAAGATCTCGCACCACGCCGGGACCGACCTGTTGATCGTGAAGACCGACGAGGCCCCCGAGTCCGTGGCCGACTACTCGAAGGTGCTCGTCGGCACGGACGGCTCGCCGACGGCGATGCGTGCGGTCACCGCCGCGTCGCGGCTCGCGAAGCGCCTCGACGCCCACGAGCTGATCGTGTGCGCGCACGAGCCGATCAGCGAGCAGGAGCGCCAGCAGCTCGCGGCCGACCCGAACGATCCCGTCGCGCAGTGGGGGGCCGGCGGCTCCTCGAAGGGGACGCCCGACGAGTTCCGGTGGAGGATCTCCGGCGCCGCTCAGGCCGAAGACGTCCTCGAGAGGGCGGCGGAGCGCGCGGCGAAGGAGGGCGTCGAGGCCGAGGTCCGGGCGCCCGAGGGCCATCCCGCCGAGGTGCTCTGCTCGATCGCGAAGGACGAGGGCTACGACGTGATCGTCGTCGGCAGCGTCGGCATGACCGGCGCTCGCCGTTTCATGCTCGGCAACGTGCCGCACCGCGTCTCCCACAGCGCCCCCACCGACGTGCTGATCCTGCGGACGCAGGAATGAGCTCTCCCGCCTATCGGGCTCTCGTGGTGACCGCCCATCCCGACGACATGGAGTTCGGCTCGGCCGGCACGATCGCGGCGTGGGCGGACGCGGGGGCCGAGGTCACCGTTTGCATCGTCACCGACGGCTCGACGGGGACCCAGGACCGCTCGCTGATGGGTGGCCCCCTCTCGGAGGTCCGCAAGAAGGAGTCGGCCGCGGCCGCCACCGTCCTCGGCGTCGCGAAGCTCGTCTGGCTCGACTACCGGGACGGCTACGTCGAGTACACGCTGGACCTCCGGCGGGACCTCGCCCGGGTCTTCCGCAAGTACCGCCCGCACCGCTACATGGTCATGGACCCGGCCCCCACGATCGAGGACCGGTTCATCAACCACCCGGACCACCGCGCCGTCGGTCAGGCTTCCCTCGACGTGACGCTGACGGCGGGCACGACGCCCGGCCACTTCCCCGAGCTCCTCGACGAGGGGTTCGAGCCGTGGCGCGACCTGCGCGAGGTCTGGATAGCCGGGCCGGCAGGGGGGCCGCGGGTGGTCGACGTGACGGCGACGATCGACCGCAAGATCGAGGCCCTGATGTGCCACCGGAGCCAGGTAGGCGACAACCGGGAAGAGGTCGAGGGCTGGATCCGCACCCGGCTGGCCGACGCCGGCGCGCCCCACGGCTTCGCCTACGCCGAATCGTTCCGGGTGATCACCCAGGGCCCAGGCTTCCACGCAGGCGAGCAGCTAGACGAGGTAGCCCTGGACACCGAACCGCCCCCGCCAGACCCAAGAGCAGCCCCCCCGCCCTAGCCCCCGCCCGACTCAGCGCGCCGCCAGTTCTGGTTTCCGTAACTCAGCGCGCGATGAGTACTGCGAGCTCGTCCACCACCCGGTCGAATCCGCGCTCCAGGTCGTCATGCGTGGCGTGGATGACGGTCCAGCCGGCCCGCCGCAGCTCGCTGTTTCGCGCCCGGTCCGTCTCCCAGGCGCCTCGGCTGGAGTGCCAGCGGTACCCGTCGATCTCGAGAGCCACGCCTGCGTCCGGCCATGCGAAGTCGAGCATCCGGCGACGGCCTGCCACCAGCACCTCGTGCTGCCGGCGGGGAGCGGGGAGCCTCGATCGAGCGAGCAAGCGTGCGCAGCGGGCTTCGAGCGGGCTCGCCGCCGGCCGGTCCTCCGGGGCGTAGAGGGCGAGCGCCTCCCTCACCCTCGCTGCGCCCGGGAAACCGGGGCCCGACCTGCGCGCCGCCACTTCCCGCAGGCGGGAGAGGTCGGTGAGCCTCTCGTGCAGGCAGTGGTGAAACGCTGCGTCGAACCGCCGGCGATCGAGGCGACCGGCTACGTCGGCGAGCGTCCTCGCTGCGGTCGTGACGGGGAGCCCGCGCAGCGTCGTGAGATCCGAGGCG
>DASQEJ010000235.1:0-1610 GCA_035633715.1 Actinomycetota bacterium
CAGGGATCTTGATTTTCAACAGGCGGGTTCCAATCTAATCGAAAGATTGGCCTAGGTTACCTAAGTCAGCTGTGTCGCAGCGCCTTCGCGTTGCTGCACGGTTGCTGCACCAAGCTCCCGGCCAGAACATGGGGGATGCCGTATTCGGCTTATCTACGGCCCTTAGATGGTGGGCGATGCTGGTTTCGAACCAGCGACCTCTGCCGTGTGAATGCGAAGCTTCCTCGTTCGCGACGGTTCGCCGGTATCCGGTTCCGGCTTTCCTAAGCCTAAAAGCTTGAATGCCGTCGTCGTGGACATCCGCCGTCGTTCGTGCCGGTTGTCGTCAAACTGTCGTCAAGCACCTTTCCTCTTGACCCTATTCGCCCGAGTGCGGGGAAAGGGGGTTCTCCGAACTTCGGACAATTGTGCTCCGAAGATCACCCGTTTGCGGGATGTGCCATCCCGGAGGAGAGCGCTACGCTGCTGTGCGTCCCACTTTTGCCGAAGACGGGCGACGGAGTGGCAAGGAGGCGGCGATGGTCGAAACACGGGCGGCGAACGGGAGTCGGACGGCAAACCTGAGGTTACGGGCCGGCAGGTCCGAGGACGCCGATGCCTGCGGCTCCATCTGCTACGGGGCGTTCAAGGCCATCTCCGATGAGCACAACTTTCCCCCCGACTTCCCCTCGTCGGAGATCGCGGGCGGGCTGCTGGCGTCGCTGCTCTCGCGCGGGGATGTCTACTCGGTAGTAGCCGAAGCCGACGGGCGGGTGGTGGGCAGCAACTTCCTGTGGGAGAACGGGACCATCGCCGGCGTCGGCCCCATCACCATCGACCCGAACGCACAGAACGCCGCGGTCGGCCGCAGGCTGATGGAGGACGTGCTGCGGCGGGCTGAGGAGCGGAACATCGCGGGGGTGCGGCTGGTGCAGGCCGCCTACCACGGCCGCTCGCTGTCCTTGTACACCAAGCTCGGGTTCGACGCGCGCGAGCCGCTCTCGAACCTGCAGGGACCGGCGATCGGGGAGCGGATACCCGGCCACGACGTCCGCCCGGCGAAGGAGGAGGACCTCGTTGCTTGCAACGCGCTGGCCCTCAGGGTACACGGCCACGACCGGGGGTCGGAGCTGCTCGAGGCGATCGGGCAGGGGACCGCGAACGTGGTCGAGCACGACGAACGCATCACCGGCTACACGACGGTGGTAGGCTTCTTCGGTCACGCCGTGGGGGAGAGCAACGAGGACCTGAAGGCCCTCATCGGCGCGGCGCCTGAGTTCCCTGGACCGGGTTTCCTGCTGCCGACGCGCAACGGCGAGGTGCTGCGCTGGTGCCTGGAGCGGGGCCTGCGGATCGTCCAGCCGATGACCCTGATGAGCGTCGGCCTGTACAACGAGCCGGCCGGGGCGTTTATCCCTTCGATCTTGTACTGATGAGGGCCTCGCTCGACCATACCGGCAACAACCTATACGCCAGGAGAACAGAGATGACCACGGCCGAAACCCTCGTCTGGCCGCAAAAGACCCGAGAGCTGCACAACCACCACTTCGACTCGACGATCTGGAACGACTTCGGCTTCCGCGACGACGACGTCGTGGTGGCGACCTACGCCAAGTCCGGCACGACTTGGA
>DASQEJ010000236.1:0-1789 GCA_035633715.1 Actinomycetota bacterium
CGCCTACCTCAACAGCGGCCAGGTCTGCACGTCGGCCGAGCGCTTCTACGTGCTGCCCCAGGTCTACGACGAGTTCGTCGACGCGTTCGTCGCCGAGGCGGGCAAGGTCGTGGTCGGCGACCCGATGGAGGACGCGACCGACATGGGCCCGCTCGTGCGCGGCGTGCAGCGCGACCGGGTGGAGGCGCAGCTCGCGGCGGCGCGCTCCGCCGGGGCGAACGTCGTCTTCGGCGGCGACCGCGGCGACTTCGACAAGGGGTTCTTCCTCAGGCCCGCCGTAGTCCTCGACGTCGACGAAGAGATGGACCTGATGCGCTCGGAGACGTTCGGGCCCGTCGCTCCGATCGCCAAGGTCCGCGACCTCGACGAGGCCATCGCACGAACGAACGCGAGCGAGTACGGCCTCGGCGCCAACGTCTACACGCGTCGCCTCGACTACATGATGAAGGCGATGGAGGAGATCGAGGCCGGGACCGTGTGGTTCAACGACCCTCTCACCGACAACGAGGCCGCTCCGTTCGGGGGCATGAAGTCGTCGGGCAACGGCCGCGAGCTCGGGCCCGAGGGCCTCGACGACTTCCGCCAGTCGAAGCACGTCCACATCGACTCGAAGATGGACGCGAAGACGTGGTGGTACCCGTACGCGGCCTACACCGCCTACCAGGCGGAGCACGGCACGGCGCCGGGCTAGCGATGGGAGAGGTACGGCTAGAGGGCGTAACCAAGAGGTTCAAGGACACGACCGCGGTCGACGACGTCTCGATCACGATCGCGCCCGGCGAGTTCTTCTCGCTGCTCGGCCCCTCGGGTTGCGGCAAGACCACGACGCTCCGGATGATCGGCGGGTTCGAGGAGCCGACGACCGGGCGCGTGTTCCTCGCCGGGAAAGACGTCACCGCCGTTCCCGCCTACAAGCGCGACGTGAACACCGTGTTCCAGTCGTACGCGCTGTTCCCTCACCTCGACGTCTTCGAGAACGTCGCGTTCGGGCTCAAGCGCCGCAAGGTGCCGAAGGCCGAGATCGCGCCGCGCGTCGAGGAGATGCTCGCGCTCGTCGACCTCGCCGGGCTCGGCGGACGGCGCAGCAACCAGCTCTCTGGCGGGCAGCAGCAGCGCGTCGCGCTCGCCCGCGCGTTGATCAACAGGCCGCAGGTGCTGCTCCTCGACGAGCCCCTCGGCGCGCTCGACCTGAAGCTCCGCAAGAGCATGCAGCTCGAGCTGAAGCGCATCCAGGGCGAGGTGGGGATCACGTTCATCTACGTCACGCACGACCAGGACGAGGCGATGACGATGTCCGACCGGATCGCGGTGATGAACGCTGGCCGGATGGAGCAGATCGGTCCGCCCGAGTCCGTCTACGAGGTGCCTGCCACGGAGTTCGTCGCCGGGTTCCTCGGCGCGTCGAACCTCCTCGACGGCGAGGTCGAGACCCCGGGAGCAGGCGACATGGCGAAGGTCCGGCTCGCGACCGGCGACGTCGTGCTGCTGCCCCCGGACCGGCTCCCGGGGGCGAAGGAAGTGAGGATCGGCGTCCGGCCCGAGAAGCTGCACATCGCCGGTTCGGACGACGCCGGGGGCGGCCGCAACTCGGTGCGCGCGCACGTCACCGCCTCGACCTACACCGGCGTCAGCACGTCCTACGAGTGCACGACCGGCAACGGCGCGAAGCTCGTCGTGTACGTGCAGAACGCGGGCGGCGCGTCGTCGCTGGGGCCGGGGACGCCCGTGACATTGAGCTGGGAGCCTGAGCACACGTTCGCGGTGGACCGCACCACGAGAGGAGACGGCC
>DASQEJ010000237.1:0-3729 GCA_035633715.1 Actinomycetota bacterium
CCTCGAGGTTCGACTTCCCCACGAACTTCCCCGTGTTGACGTCGATAACGGTCATGGCCTCGGTGCGGTCGATCACGAGATGGCCGCCCGAGGGGAGCCAGACCTTGCGGTCGAGCGACTTCCTGATCTGCTCGACGACGCGGTACTCCTCGAAGATCGGGAGCGCGCCCTCGTACACCTCGATGCGCTCGGCGAGCTCGGTCGAGCTGGACAAGACGTAATCGCGGAGGCTGCCCGCCAGCACGGGGTCGTCGACGACGCAGCGGCTCACGTCCTTGTTGAACAGGTCGCGGACGACGCGCATCTCGAGCTCCGGCTCCTCGTAGACGAGCGCCGGCGCCTTCACGCCCTCGGCCTTCTTGCGAATGGTCTCCCACGTCTGGACGACCCGGTCGAGGTCGCGCTGGAGGTCCTCGCGCGACGCGCCCTCGGCCGCGGTCCGCACGATCAAGCCGTGCTCCTCGGGCCGGATGTCGGCGACGATGTCGCGCAACCTCGTCCGCTCGCGGTCGGAGAGACGGCGCGAGACGCCCGTGGACCGCGCGTTCGGGACGAGCACGAGATGGCGCCCGGCGAGCGACACGAGCGCGGTGAGACGGGCGCCCTTGGACTTCATCGGGTCCTTCGTCACCTGGACGAGGATCGACTGGCCGCTCTTCAGCACGGTCTCGATGCGCGGGACCTCTTCTCCCTCGTCACCGGCGATGCCGACCTCGCCGGCGTAGAGCACGCCGTTGCGGGCCTCGCCGATGTCGACGAACGACGCCTCCATCCCGGGAAGCACGTTCTGGACGCGGCCGAGGTAGACGTTGCCGGCGATCGAACGGTCCTCGTCGCGGGCGACGTAGTGCTCGACGATCTGCTCGTCTTCCAGGACGCCGATCTGGATGCCGCCCGGCTTCGCGTGCACGAGCATGACGCGGTCGGCGCGCGGGAACGTGCGGCGCGCCGGCTTGCGGCGCCCGCGTCCGCGGCTGCGGCGGGACCCACTCGACCTCGACGACGACCCGTCGCCGTCGCCCTCGTTCTCGGGCTGGGACGCGGGCGCCTTGTCCCCCTCCGTCTTGTCCCCCGCCTCTCGCGGGGAGTTGGAACGTGACGACGACGAACGGCGCCGTCTCTGCCTAGGACGGCGCGGAGCGTCCGGGGGGGCCGCGCCGTCCGACGGGGCCGCGCTCTCGGACGGCGGCGGCGGGGTGTCCTCGGATCGAGACGGCGTCTCCTCGAGGTTCGGCAGGTCCGAAGCCTTCTCGCGGCGCCGGGGAGACGGGTCGCTCATAGGAACCGCCTCATGTGGATGTTGAGTAGTAGGCCTACGGCCATGTAGTTGGTGATCAGGCTGGAACCTCCGTAAGAGATGAAGGGAAGGGGGATGCCGGTGATCGGCATGATCCCCATGGTCATACCCATGTTGATGAACAGCTGGAACCCCCAGTACCCGGCGATCCCGGCTGCGATGAACGTGCCGAACATGTCACGCGACATCGCCGCGATACGAAGCGCGCGCCACAACAGAAACGCGAACAGGCCGAGGAGCGTGGCCGATCCGACGAACCCGAGCTGCTCGCCGACCGCAGTGAAGATGAAGTCGGTGTGCTGCTCGGGGATGAAGTCGAGGGACGTCTGGGTGTTCTTGCCCTCGAGCCCCTTGCCGCTGATGCCGCCGGACCCGATCGCGATCTCGGACTGCGCGAGGTTGTAGCCCTCGGACTGCACGTCCGGGCTCGGATCGAGGAACGCCGTGATGCGTTGTACCTGGTAGTCCTTCAGCACCCCGGCCTGCACGATCAGCCCGACCATGCCCGCGCCGAGCACGGCGAGCACGAGCAGGTGCCGGATCTTCGCGCCGCCGACGAGCAGCATCACGCCGAGGAGCGCGACGAACACCATCATGGTGCCGAGGTCGGGTTGGAAGAAGATCAGCACGGAGGGAAGCGTCACGAGCCCCACCGCGGCGGCCACGTCGCGCGCGCGCAGCTGCCCCTTCATCACCGAGAAGTACGCCGCCAGAGTCACGATCACGACGACCTTCGCCATCTCCGACGGCTGCAACTGGAAGAACCCGAAGGCAATCCAACGCTGGGCCCCCTGCACCACGTGTCCCAGGGGCGTGATGACCGCGACGAGTGCGAGCACGACGATCGCGTAGAACACCGGCGCGAACGCGCGGAAGTGCCGGTAGTCGAACAGGCTCACCACGAAGAGGACGACGGTCGCGGCGACGATGTACGCGAGCTGCCGGTCGAGGAACAGCGTCGGGTCGAGCCCCGCCGCCTCCTGCTTGTGCTGCGTCGCCGACATGATCATCACGGCCCCGAACCCGGTCAGCAGCAGCGTGACCAGCAGCAGGGTCGGGTCGAGATGGCGCAGCGGCGCCTTGCGCGCCATGCGCGCCGATATGGGCTCGCCTCCGATCCGGTCGACGGCCTCGCCGAAGATCCCCTCCATCGCCATCAGCCGGACTCGTCCTGGCCGAGGCTCACGCCGGTCTCCCGGTCGATGCCGAACAGGCCCTCGTAGATCTCGCGCGCCACGGGGGCCGCAGTCTCCCCACCGTGTCCCGCCTTCGCCAGGTAGACCGAGACGACGTACTCCGGGGTGTCGGCGGGGGCGTACGAGACGAACCACGCGTAGTTGACGTTCGCCTCGGACTCGCCGATCTGCGCGGTCCCCGTCTTGCCCGCGACCGGGTACTGGTCGAGCGGGAACCCGGCGAACGCGCCGGCGGCGGTCCCGTTGACGCCCGTCACGACGTCTTCCAGCCCCTGACGGATGACTTCGATCTCCGCCGCGTCGAGCGGGATCCGGCGCGTGACCTCGGGCTCGATCTCGCGCAGGATCTCCTCTTCACCCGTTTCGGAATCGGGACGGCCGATCCTCCACCCGACGTGCGGCTCCCACACCTCGCCCCCACCCGTGGCGATCGACGCGTAGGAGACCGCCATCTGGAGCGGGTTCGTCGTGAGGTCGCCCTGGCCGATCGCCATGTTCACGGTGAAGCCCGGCAGCCAGCCGTCGAAGCAGCCGAGGCCCCGCTCCTCGTACTCCTCGCACCACTTCTCGTCCGGCACCAGCCCGTCCGCCTCGTACGGGAGGTCGATGCCCGTCGCGCTGCCGAAGCCCGCGCGCCGGATGTAGTCCTGGAACCTCTCGGACGCGTCGCCGTTCCCGGCCCCCCACAGGTCCTCCATGCGCCATCCGAGCTCGTAATAGAACGTGTCGCACGAGATCTCGAGCGACTCGGGGAATCCGATCGAGCCGAAGTCCGCCGACGTCCAGTTGTGGAACACGGTCGTGATGCCCGACGCTCCGTACTCCTTGTACGCGGGGCACGGGAGATAGGTCTCGGGCGTCGCGATCCCCGTCGACATCGCCGCGCCCGCGGTCACGATCTTGAACGTCGAGCCCGGCGGCACCTGCGCCTGAATGGCGCGGTTGGGCTCGGCGTCGTCCTCGCCGGAGTTGGGATCGCCGCGCAGCTTCGACAGCTCGGACTCGCTGAGGCCGTCGGCGAGGATCGAGGGGTCGTACGTCGGGTAGCTCGCCATCGCGACGATGCCGCCGGTGTTCGGGTCCATCACGACGACCGCGCCGTCGGGGGCCTCGTAGGCGGCGCCGCGCGCCGCCATGATGCCGCTCTCGAGCGCCTTCTCGGCGACCTTCTGCGCTTCGACGTCGATCGACAGGATCAGGTCGCGTCCGGGTTCCTCCTCCTGGCGGATCGTCTGG
>DASQEJ010000238.1:0-6522 GCA_035633715.1 Actinomycetota bacterium
GCTTCGGCCGCCGGAAAGACGAAGAAGGCCGAGCCCCGCGTGGTCGTCGCCGTCATCGACACCGGCTTCAACGCCTACCACGAGTACTTCTACAAGGGCGGCCCCCTGTACGGGAACAAGGCGCCGTCGAGCGTCACGCCCGCCGTCCTGAAGGAGTTCGGGATCGGCAAGGACAACATCATCAAGGTCCAGCGGACCGGGAACTTCTTCGAAGACTTCGCCAAGGCCAAGGCGCAGTTCGACGCCATCGAGAAGGGCGAGCCGTACTGGTTCGCCGGGACCAACGTCATCGGGATCTCGTTCCTCGAAGACAAGCAGCGCCTCCGCCCCGACGGCACCGCGAGCAGCCACGGGATCGGAACGGCGGCCTCGGTGCTGACGGCGAACCCCGAGGCGATCGTCGTCGCGGTCGAGGACTGGAACGTCGACGGCGCCGAGAAGTGGGCCTTCACGCACCCGGCGGTCGACATCGTCAGCACCAGCTACGGCCCCGCCACGAGCGCTCCGACCCTGCAGCACCTCTCGTTCAGCTACACGGGCGTCGTCGAGAACGGCAAGGTCCACTTCGGCGCCGCTGCGAACGACCCGACCTACGCCGGGCTCGACGAGACCTCCGGCCCCTGGTGGAGCATCGGGATCGCCGGGTTCGAAGAGGGCGCCAGCGGCGGCCGCCAGCTGTCCTCCGGCCAGGTTCCCGACTTCGTCGGCGACTTCACGCAAGACCTTCCGTACTGCCGCAGCTGCGAGACGGGGATGCAGTCCGTCGGCGGCACCAGCTTCGCGACGCCGCGGAGCGCGGGGACGTTCTCGAAGGTCCTGCTCGAGACGCGGCGCGCCGCCGGGCACGGCGGGGGCATCGTCGCCGCCGGCAAGGGAGCGCCGCTCCTCGTCTCCGGCAAGATGAAGCTCACGAACTGGGACATGCGGCGCGCGCTCGAAGAGTCCGCTTACTACCCGACCACGGCCGAGTACGGGACCGAGGGCGGCCCGGACCCGACGTCGGTGCCGGTCAACGACGCGGCCCCCTGGGTCCAGACCGGATGGGGGCTCATCTCGCCGGAGCGGCAGTTCGAGGTCGTGAAGGAGATGCTCGCCCACCTCGGCGTGACCGGGAAGCCGACGCGCACGAAGCCGCAGGAGGCATGCGACTTCATGACGCGCAACATGGAGGCCCGGCGCGGCTACTGGGACATGCTGGCCCTGAACGGCGAGTCCTACGGCAGGAGCGAAGACCCGTACGTCTACTGCTGAGCTAGGCCTGGCCCTCCGACAGGACGATCAGCCTGTCGTCCGGCCCTGCGTCGAACACGCGGCTCTTCGGCGGGTTGATCGAGACGTCCCGGCTCCCGTTCGCCGTCACCTGGTACCCCAGCGCGATCTCACCGCGCGCCGCGGCCGCCGCCGTTAGGTCGGCGAAGGACACCGGCGCGCCCGCGCCGGCGTACAGCTCCGCGGGCTTGAGGTAGATCTCGGCGCCCTCTTCGTCCAGCAGGTCGTCGAACACCGGAGCGAGGTCCTGGTTCTCCGACAGCTGCGCCATCAGCAGCGCGGTGAGCCGCTCGCTGACGATGAACTCGTCGGTCGACCTCGAAGGGCTGAGGTCGACGTCGCGCTCGTCGAGGAGCTCCGCGACCACGTTCGTCTCGGGTCCCGCCGCGTCGATCGCCGCGCGGAGGTGCAGCAGCGTCAGCAGCACCCGCGCGTCGGCTTGCGCTTCGCTCAGGCGCTCCTTGTAGCAGAGCACGATGACGTGGTCTGGAGGCGCCGACGACATCGCCGCGCGTAGCGAGGCCGGGTCGAGGGCGTCGCCGCTGAGGTCGAGCGCCAGGTTGCGCGTCTCGGGGACGCCGACCTCGTCGAGCGGGAGGACCGCGGGATCGATGCGAACCGTGAGCGAGCTTCCGGGGGCGGCGTAGCCGTCGAGCTCCCGCACGATCTCGGGCGCCATCGCGTTCCAGCCGATCATGAGGATCCGGTCCGGTTCGGGGGCCGCGGCGGTCGTGCCGGCGCCCTCGACGCGGCCGCGGCTCGCGCCCGTGAAGACGATCGCGTCGTCGTCGGCCGCGATCGCGACGACGTGGTCGCCGCGCCCTATCGGCGTCGCCCCCGCGGGGTTCAGCTCGACGCGGCCGTCGGCGAACCTCAGCCCGAGCGGCACCGCCTTCTCGAACGACGACAGCGCGGCGCCGAACGTCGAGTCCTCGAGCTCGGTGACCGGCGCGAAGTAGATCTCGTCGCCGGCGAAGTCGAACAGCTCCTGGTAGACGTCGGAGAGGCCCGGCTGGCGGCACACCTGCGCGGTCACGCGGGCGATGATGCTCGTCGAGCGGATCACGCTCACGGCCCCGCCCGTTCCGTCGCGCAGCGCCGTCGCCGTGAACGCGTCGCCCACCTCGGCGACGACGGGGACGCCCGGTCCGAGGCCGGTCGTCCGGACGAGCGCGAGCGCGGTCTTCACGACCTCGGCGTCGCCGTCCTCGTGGCCGGGGTTCAAGACGATCACGGACTTCGCCGCGCCGGGGGCCGCGATGGCGATGTCGATGGGCTCGAACGGGACCCCGCTGCGACAGATCACGCGCGTCCCCCTGCGCTCCTTCACGCGCGCGTCCAGGAGGCGCTCCATCTCGTCCTTGTCCATGGCGGCGAGCACGACGACGGCCCCGCCCCCCTGGTTCTCGTTCGCCACCGTGAGCTCGGAGATGATCGGGAAGACCTTCGGCGACCATCCCAGGATCAAGGTGTGGCCGGTCTCGAGGACGGGGGAGCGGCCGCGCCTCAGCTCCGCGACGCGGTCGCTGATGCCGTTGGCGAGGAGGCCGATGAGCGAGCTCACGATCAGGATCCCGCCGATGGTCGCGGCGAGCGACGCGATCCGCAGCGGCCATCCGACGTCGCCGCCCATGGTGCCGGGGTCGAGCGTTCGCATCAGCGTGGACCACAGCGCCTCGCCGAACGACAGCTCGGACCCCTCGGCGCTGACGCGGGCGATCGCGGCCCCCGTGGCGACGACGAGGATCAGCACGAGGGTGGCGATCGTGAGCCACAACACCATCGCGGTGGTCCCCGAAGACAGCGTGTTGTCGAACCAGTAGCGGAAGCGCTGCCGTGTCGACAGACGGGGGGGATTCGGCACTTGCGGCAGGCTAACCCACGGGGTGGTCCCCACTCGATAATGAGCCCGTGGACACGCAGCGATTCGTCGAGGTCGAGCGCTATCTCACCCAGCTCCTCGTGCCGCACGACGACGCTCTCGACGGCGCGCTGGCGGCGAGCGCCGCGGCCGGGCTCCCTCCGCACGCGGTGTCGCCGCCGGAGGGCAAGCTCCTCTACCTCCTCGCCCGGCTCGCGGGCGTGCGCTCGGTCCTCGAGGTCGGGACCCTCGGCGGCTACAGCACGATCTGGCTGGCTCGGGCCGTCCCGGCGGACGGACGCGTGGTGACGATCGAGGCGGACCCGGGGCGCGCCGGCCTGGCGCGCCGCAACCTCGAGGCTGCCGGGTTGGGCGATCTCGTCGACGTGCGGACGGGCGCGGCCCTCGACGTGCTCCCGCTCCTCGCCGACGAGGGCCTCGGGCCCTTCGACCTCGTCTTCCTCGATGCCGACAAAGCGAACAATCCGGCGTATCTCGGATGGGCGCTCGGGCTCACCGCCGAGGGGAGCGTGATCGTGGCAGACAACGTGGTGCGCGGCGGAGCCGTCGCCGACCCGGACGCGGACGACCCGAGCACTCGCGGAGCCCGCCGTTTCCTCGAGCTGGTGGCGGCCGAGCCCCGCCTGGAGGCGACGGCGATCCAGACCGTCGGGAGCAAGGGCCACGACGGGTTCGCGCTCGTTCTCGTCGGCGCCGGATGAGGATCGTCGCAACCCGCGTTTCCGCAGGTCGAAATAGCTAACCCGGGCCACTCAACTAGTCGGGCGGCGGGGCCGATGCCCTAGTGAGGACGCGGGACGAAATCGGGGGAGACGGGGGCGAACCCCCCGGCCGAGCTTCGCGTCGAATGGCCGTGTCGGAGGGGTGGAGTGGCAGAAGTCATCGCGTCGGAGCGAAGGTTCGGGGACCGGTTCAGGTTCCTGACCGGTGAGCAGAAGGTGTGGCTGTTCACAGCCGTCCTGGCTGCTGCCGCGGGCGCGCTCTACTACTTCGTCATCGTGGGCCTCGAGGCGCCCCACAAGACGTTCCAGCTCGAGTGGTGGGCGCTCGCCCCCCTCTTCGGTTTCGCCCAGCTCGCGGTCATCCACGTCCAGCTCCGGCGCGAGGTCCTCTCGTACTCCCTCAACGAGATACCCCTGATCGTCGGCCTCTTCTTCGCGACACCCGGCGCCCTCGTCGTCGGCGTCCTCACCGGTGTCGTAGCGGCCCTCGTCCTTCACCGCCGCCAGTCGATGCTGAAGCTGACGTTCAACGTCGCCCACTTCGTCCTGGAGGCCGCGATGGCGATCGTCGTCTTCCACGCGATCGTCGGGACGCATCAGCCCATCGGCCCGGCGGGATGGATCGGCTCGTTCGGAGCGGCGTTCGTCGCGCACACGATCAACTCGCTCTGCCTCGCTCTCGCGATGTCGCTGGCCGAAGGCCGCAGGCAGGTCATCGAGAGCCTCGTCGGCGTCGGCTCGATCATCGCCTTCACGAACGTCTGCGTCGCCCTGGCCCTCGTCACGGTGCTGTGGACCCATCCGACGTCTTCGTGGCTGCTGGCCGTCCCCGCCGTCCTGTTGTTCCTCGCCTACCGCGGCTACAACGCTCAGCGCCAGAAACGACAGAGCCTAGAGCTCCTCTACGAGTCCACGAGGGTGCTCCAACAGTCCCTCGAGGCGAACTCGGTCGTCGACACCGTCTTGGAGCAGGCGAGGCAGATGCTGCGGGCGGACTACGCGGAGATCACGCGGTTCCCCACCGTCAAGGGGGGCCGCGCCTTTCGCGCGTCGCTGGGCCCCGGCGTCCGCCGTGAGCCCCTGCGTTCGATCAACCTCGATCCGACCGAAGGGGTCTGGGCCCGCGTCGCCGCCGAGGGACAGACGATCCTCGTGGCCCGCCCGATCGAGAACGAGAAGCTCCGCGCCCACTTCCACGAGCGGGGGATCCGCGACGCGATCGTGGCTCCGCTCCACGGGCCCGGGGGGATCATGGGCACGCTGCTCGTCGGCAACCGCCTGCGCGACGACATCGCGACCTTCGACTCCGACGACCTCAAGCTCGTCGAGACGCTCGCCAACCACGCGAGCATCTCGCTGGAGAACGGGCGTCTCGTCGAGAGCCTGAAGCGCCAGGCGGCCGAGAACGAGTTCCAGGCGCAGCACGACTCGCTCACCGGTCTGTTCAACCGGACGATGTTCCACAACCGTGTCACGCAGGCGCTCGAGCAGGCCGGCGCGGACATGGTCGGCGTCCTGCTGATGGACCTCGACCGGTTCAAGGAGATCAACGACACGCTCGGCCACCCGACCGGCGACAGCCTCCTCAAGGAGACGTCGTTCCGTCTGCGCAGGATCCTCGGCCCCGACATCACGATCGCCCGTCTCGGCGGCGACGAGTTCGCGATCCTTCTCCCGCGGCTGCGCTCGTTGATCGGCGCCACCGACCTCGCCGGCAACCTCGTGGCCACGCTGCGGGAGCCCTACGAGCTGCAGGACCTGTCGCTCGACGTGAGCGCGAGCATCGGGATCTCGCTGTCGCCGCAGCATGGGACCGACGCCGAGACGCTCATGCAGCGAGCCGACGTCGCCATGTACATCGCCAAGTCGTCGCACAGCGGCTTCGAGATCTACGACAGCGACAAGGACCAGTACAGCCCGACCCGCCTCGCCCTCGTCGCCGAGCTGCGGCGCGCGATCGACGAGCGCCAGCTCGTGGTCTGGTACCAGCCGAAGGTCGACCTCGGGTCGGGCGAGCTGATCGGCGCCGAGGCCCTCGTGCGGTGGAACCACCCGCGCCACGGCATGATGCCGCCCGACGAGTTCATCGGCCTCGCCGAGCACACGGGTCTCATCGGCCCGATGACGACCTACGTCCTCGAAGAGGCGCTGCAGCAATGCCTCGCCTGGCGCTCCGCCGGGTACCCCGACTTCAAGGTCGCGGTGAACCTCTCGGTCAAGAACCTCATGGACGTCGACCTGCCGAGGCAGATCCAGGCGTTGCTCGGCACGAGCCGGCTCGCCTCGGACGCGCTGCAGCTCGAGATCACGGAGTCGAGCATCATGGAGGACCCGGAGCGCGCCATCGAGGTCCTCACCAGGCTCCACGAGATGGGCATCGGGATCGCAATCGACGACTTCGGCACCGGCTACTCGTCGCTCGCGTACCTCCGCAGGCTCCCGGTGGACGAGATGAAGATCGACCGCAGCTTCGTGCGCGGCATGATGTCGTCGGAGAACGACGCGGTCATCGTGCGCTCGGTCATCGACCTCGGCCGGAACCTCGGCCTCGTCGTCGTCGCCGAGGGCATCGAGGACCGCGAGTCGATGGAGCGTCTCGAGGCACTCGGCTGCACGGTCGGCCAGGGCTATTTCATCGCCCGTCCGATG
>DASQEJ010000239.1:0-7365 GCA_035633715.1 Actinomycetota bacterium
TTCGAGACGCGCTTCGCCGACCTGACGAAGCTCGTCGACCGGGGCGCGACCGTCATCGGGATCATCTCGGCGCGAACGAGCGACCTCGAAAAGCTGCTGGAGGTCCTGCCGCAGTTCAACTCCCGCTGGATCCGCAACCTCTCGCCCGCCTGTCCGTACCGACAGGCGACGACCGAGCCGGGGGCGTCCGTCGGCGACCGCGTCCCGGGCCGTTGCTGGAGGGTCCACAACATCATCTCGCACAGCCAGGGCGCCTACGGGCCGGGCGACGACCAGAGGCCCAACCCGCGCACCGCTACGGCTGAGGACTTCGAGGAGCTCGGCTTGGACCGGCCGTCGGTGCTCGGCCGGGTCCTGTACAGCCCCGCGCTCGGCGCGTTCTCCGACGTCGACTTCGGTCGTAGGGGCGCCCGATGAGAAACACCGGGATCAAGCTCGTCGTCTTCACCCTCTTCACCGTGTTCATCACGTTCTATCTCGCGTCGATCATCGGCAACCTGTCTCCGTTCAAGGACGTGTACTCGGTCAACGCGGTGTTCTCGGACGCGACCGGGCTCCTCAACGGGGACCCCGTGAAGATCGCCGGAGTGACCGTCGGAAAGGTCACGGGGTTCCAGGTCGAGCGGGGGCAGGCGATCGTCACGATCGAGGTCGAGGCCGACGTCGAGCTCCCCGAGAACGTGATCGCCGACATCAAGTACCGCAACCTGCTCGGCCAGCGCACGATCAACCTCGTCCGGCCCGAGTCCCCGTCGACGGAACCGCTCACCGAGGGAGAGACGATCCCGGTCGAGAACACGAAGCCGGCGCTCGACCTCGCGCTCGTCTTCAACAACCTCCGGCCGCTCATCCAGTCGACCAACCCCGAGGACATCAACGCGGTAGCGCGTGCGGTCCTGAAGGTCTTCAAGGGGCGTGAGGACGACTTCGCCGCCACGCTCGGCAACATCGGCGCGATCACGCAGACGCTTGCGGACCGCGACCAGCGGCTGGCCCGGCTCGTGACCGATCTGAACGACCTCACGCAGGTGCTGAACTCGCAGAAGGGCAACATCCGCGTCTCGCTCGACCGGTTCACCGAGCTGATGGAGTCGCTCGCCGACGCGACGCCGACGATCGAGCGCGTGGTCGACCAGCTCGACGACGCGTCGGGCCGCTTCGGCGGGCTCATCGCCCGCAACCGGTCGAACCTGGACCAGGAGCTCGCGGACCTGAACGTGCTGCTCACGATCGTCGACGAGAACCTACGCCCGCTCGACACCGCGACGAAGAACCTCAAAGAGGTCTTGCTCGCGACCGCCCGCAGCCAGTCCTACGGCAAGTGGTGGACGCTGTACGTCGTCAACCTGTGCCCCGAGCTCCCCGTGGAGCAGTGTGCCGGACTCGTGGACGGGCTCCCATGAGCATCAAGAACTTCCGCGAACGCTCGCCGTTCCTCATCGGCATCCTCTCGATCCTCGGGATCACCGCCGGCACCGCGCTCTCGTTCTCGCTCGACAAGATCCCGTTCGTCAAGCAGTCGTACTCGCTGACGGCCGAGTTCGCCGACGCCGCAGGGCTGAACCCCGAGAACCAGGTCCGGGTCGCCGGGATCAAGGTCGGCACGGTCGAGTCCGTCCAGCTCGACGGGACGAAGGTCGTCGTCGAGATGGAGATCGACAACGGCACGGAGATCCCGGAGGACGCGACCGCCGAGATAAAGCTGGCGACGCTGCTCGGCACGAAGTTCGTCGAGATCGACGGCGTCGGCGACGACCCGTTCCTCGCGGACGGCGACGTCATCCCGCTCGAGCGCACCGAGGTCCCGTACGAGATCTACCAGGCCGCGAACGAGGGCACGAAGGTCCTCGAGGGCCTGAACGGGCCGCAGCTCAACAAGATGCTCGTGCAGCTCACGAAGCTGACCGCGGCCGCCGAGGACGAGGTCGGCGAGGCCTTGGAGGGCCTCAGCACCCTGGGCGCGGGCGTCAACGCGCGCGAGGACGAGCTGAAGGCCCTGCTCGCGGGGGCCGACGAGCTCACCGCGCTGCTCGCGGACGAGGGTGACGAGGTCGTCCGGCTCATCGACGCGTCGAACGACGTCCTCGGCTCCCTCGCGGGCAAGCGCGAGGAGATCCAGTCGCTCCTCGAGGTGACGCGGCAGATGGCCGGCGAGGTCACCGGGCTCGTCCGCGCGAACAGGTCGAAGGTCGACTCGATCGTGAGGAAGCTCGACCGCGCGCTAGGCGTCGTCGAGAGCAACCTCGAGCACATCGACATGGCGCTCGAGTACGCCGGGCCGTCGTCCCGCTACTTCGGCAACATCACCCGGCAGGGGCGTTGGGCGGACATCTTCTCGTGCGTCCTCGTCGTCTCGGCAGGCTGCGAGAACGACGAATGAACGCGGCCCTCGGAAAGCTCGTGAAGCCGCTGGCGGTCGTCGTCGCCCTCCTCCTGGCGGGCGGCGTCTACGCGATCACGGGCGGGCTCGACAAGAAGGACGACACCTACCGCGTCACCGCGTACTTCACGAAGGCCATCGGGTTGTTCGAGAACTCGGACGTGACCGTCCTCGGCGTCGCCGTCGGAAAGGTCACGAACGTCGAGCCGGTGGGGACGAGGGTCCGCGTCGACATGGACATCTCGAAGGAGCACATGGTCCCCGCCAACGCGTCGGCGCAGATCGTGCCCATCTCCGTCATCTCCGACCGGTACGTCCAGCTCGATCCCCCCTACACCGGCGGAGAGACGCTGCCCGACGGCGCGGTGCTCGACGTCGACCGCACGAAGATCCCCGCCGAGCTCGACGACGTCTTCCTTCAGCTCAAGAAGCTCCTGGAGGCGATCGAGCCGGGCAAGGAGGGTGAGCCGGGCGCGCTCGGCGACCTCGTCGTGCAACTCGACCGCACGCTCGCCGGGCACGAGCAGGACCTCCGCGGGACGCTGATCCACGGCGCGCGGCTCACCGACACCCTCGCGGACGCCGAGGAGGACATCTCGGGCCTGCTGATCAACCTCGACGAGATGTTCGAGACGCTCGCGACGAGGGCCGGGTCGTTCGGCGAGCTCAACCGCAACTTCGCCCTCGTGATGGCCGCGCTGGCGGAGAGCCGCGACGACCTCCACGGGACGCTCGCGAACCTCGGGACGATGACCGAGGAGGTCGGCGACCTCATCAAGGACAACCGCGGGCTGCTCGACCAGGACCTCGCCCGCATCGCCCGCATCACGCGGACCGTGCTGAAGAACCGGGCCTCGGTGAAGGAGTCGCTCGCGTGGCTGCCGGTCGTCGGCGAGGGCCTGATGCGCGCGTACAACCCCAACCCCGTCGACGCGACCGACGTCCGCGACAACGCGACGCAGAGGGTCGAGTGCGAGGTCCTCGACACGATCCCCGACGGCCCGATCAAGGACGCTCTCGAGGAGATCTGCCGGCAGGAGACGGGCGAGCCGCCGGACGACCAGCCGGTGTTCACGCCCCCGCCGCGGTCGTTGCCCGAGCTCAAGCTCGACTGCGACGAGGGCGTGCGGAAGGTCAAGCGCCAGATCCGCAGGCTCGGCCGCATGTCGATCGACGACGAGGTCCGCGACGAGATCCTCGAGCCGCTCTCGAAGAAGCTGAAGAAGCTGGCGAAGAAGTGCCGCGAGCTCGGCCAGGCGATCGACGACGAGCTGCTCGACCGGCTGAAGGAGCTGACGGGCGACGCAGACCTCGACGACTTGGACGACCTGGAGGACCTCGACCTGGACGACCTCGAGAACCTCACCGGCAACGCCGCGGGGGCCGCTGCCGTCCCCGAGGAGGAGCAGGCCGGCGAGAGCGGCGGCGGCTGGATCGACGGGCTGCTCGACTTCGTGGGGTTGTCCCGGTGACCCGGCGCCCGGCCCTCGGGGCTGCGCTCGTCGCGCTCACGGGCCTCGTGGGGACGTCCTGCGCGGCCCTCGGCTACGCGGGTGACTGCAAGGGCACGAGCGTCATCGCCAACTTCGAGCAGGTCGGCGACCTCGTCGAGGCGGCGAACGTCCAGTCGTCCGACGTCGTGATCGGCACCGTGCAGAAGATCGAGCTCAAGGGCTGGGACGCCGCGGTCACGATGTGCATCGACGAGGGCGAGCAGGTTCCGGCCGACGTCGAGGCGCGCGTGCGGACCACGTCGCTGCTCGGCGAGAAGTTCGTCGACCTCCGCCCCCGTACCGAGGGTCCCCCCTATCTGGAGGACGGCGCCGTCATCGGCGTGGAGGACACGGGGAAGGCGACGGAGCTCGAAGACGTCTTCGCGCAGCTCGCCACGATCCTCGGCTCCGGGAACCTCGAGGACCTCAACAGGTTCACCGCGTCGCAGGCGGAGATCCTGCGCGGCAACGCGTCGGAGCTGCGGACGGTCCTCGCGGAGCTGCGCGAGTTCACCGACACGCTCGCGGTGCGCAAGGACGACATCGCGTCGGCGATCGACTCGCTGGACCACGTCGCACGCGCCGTGGTGGACGAGCAGGGCGTGCTGAAGCGCTTCCTCGACTCGTTCGCCGACTCGTCCGGCGTGCTCGCCGACCAGAAGGCGTCGATCGACGAGCTGCTGTTCTCCCTCGACCGCTTCACGCGCATCAGCGTGCGCCTGCTCGAGGCGACCGAGGCCGGGCTCGACGAGCAGTTCGCCGAGCTCCGCCCGGTCCTGCGGACCGTCGTGCGCAACAGCGAGCGCGTCCGCGAGACCCTCCAGACGCTCGCGGTCTTCTCTCGGTACTTCCCCGAGAGCATGCCGGGCGACTACCTCCAGCTGGACGTGTGCCAGGCGCTCCCCGAGCAGTACGGACAGGGGACGACGTGTCCGCAGTCGGACGACGGGGGCGTGGGCTCGCGTTCCGCCGGCGGCACCGACGCCAGCGATACGGGTGACATGAGCGACCTCGAACGGATCCTCCGCAAGCCGTTGGAGGGGAGGCGGTAGATGGCCCTCTCCCCGAAGACCAAGGTGAAGGTCAACATCGTCACGTTCGTCGTCCTCGCGGTCGGGCTGTCGTACGCGATGGCGACGCAGGTGCTGTCGGTCCTACAGGACCGCTACACGGTCGTCGCGGTGTTCCCCGACGCCGGCGGCGTCTTCACGAACCAGGAGGTCACGTACCGCGGGATCACCGTCGGCCAGGTCGGGCAGATGTCCGTCGTGCCCGAAGGCGTCGAGATCGAGCTGTTGATCGACGAGGGGACGAAGATCCCGGAAGAGGACGTCGAGGCCCGCGTGATGTTCAAGAGCGCGGTCGGCGAGCAGTTCGTCGACATCCTCCCGGGGTCGGACGACGGCCCGTACCTCGCCGACGGGGCGAAGATCCCGATCGACCAGACCTCGATCCCGGTCAGCACGCAGGACCTGCTGAGCACGCTGCAAGCCGTGCTCGAAGGCGTCCCGCCGGAAGCGTTGAAGGGCGCGATCGACTCCGCGGGGACGGCGCTCGCCGGCCGGGGCGACGACATCGCGACGATCCTCGACTCGATGGCGCGCCTCGCCGAGCTGTTCGCCGAGCGGGCCCCCGAGGTGCGGGGCATCCTGCGCAACGGCACCGAGGTCGGCAGCGCGTTCGTAGCCTCGCGGGAAGATTTCGCCGAGGCCGTCCGCGAGCTCGTCGTCGTCAGCGAGACGCTGGAGGGCAGCACCGACGACCTGCGACGTCTCTTGGTCGGCACGAACGTGACGTCGGAGGAGCTCGTCGGGCTCATCCGAGAGAGCCGCGGCGACCTCCACCAGACGATCAGAGAGCTCGCGGAGATCAACGACATCCAGGCCGACAAGTCGGATGCGCTCAAAGCGCTGTTCGAGTTCCTGCCGCGGGGCCTTGGCAACGTCGTGAAGACGTTCGAGCCCAAGACGGGCATGATCCGGTTCGGGCTCGTCAACGACACGGAGAACCACGCGTGCAGCTACGGGACCGAGCGCCGGCGGCCGGAAGACCGCGGCCCCCATCTCCCGCCGAAGAACGCGCGCTGCTCGAACGCGCCGCAGGAGCAGGACTCGCCTCTACCGGTCGAGGTCCCGGGCCGCGAGGCGTCCGGGCCGGACACGAGCGGGCTGCTCGGCATCGACGAGGCCGCGGCCGGCGACTCCCGGCTGCCGAACCGCATGAGCGACTGGTCCTGGACGCTCGTGTACCTGAACTCGCTCTAGAAGAGAACCATCCCCTCTAGGATCGCTCGATGGACTCCCCCGAGGAAGGCGCTGAGCCGGTCGCGCCGGGACAGCGACGCAGCCGCACGGTCCCGATCCTCGTCGCGCTGCTCGTGTTCGCCGTCGCTTGCGCGGGCGCGTTCGCCGCGCTCTGGCTCTCCAAGGACACCACCGTCACCGCGGCTGACGTCGAGGGCTTCCTCGAAACGCGGGAGCCCGCCGTCACCGACCGAGCGACCGAGGTCATGAACCTCCTGCTCAACTACGACGCCACGAACATCGAGGAGGTCGGCGACCAGCTCCTCGGCCTGTCGACCGGGAACTTCTTCGAGGACTACGAGGACCTCGTCGGCGGCGGCAACCTCCAGCGGGCGCTCCGCAAGGCGTCCGCCTCGTCCCGAGGCCAGATCGTCGACGGCCCCGACGTCTACTTCCGGGGTGCGTCGGAGGCGGCCGCGATCGTCACCGTCAGCCAGACGACGCAGTCGCGCAGCAACCCGACGGGCGTCACGACCGAGTACGTGTTCCGGATCATCCTGATCCAGTCGGACGGTGAGTGGAAGGCGAACGACGTGACGGTGCTGAGCACCCAGGAGAGCTAAGCCCCGGCGGGAGCGGAGCCGAACGTCTCGAGGATCGCCTGCCCGTTCTCCATCATCCGCTCGAACGTCGGGCCGTACCAAGGCCCGCCCATCAGCAGGCGGTCGGCCAAGCCGTCCCACGCGCGGACCCGGTCGCGCACCTCGTCGACGGGTCCGGCCACCGCGATGGCGTCGCACAGCTCGTCGTCGATCAAGCCAACCATCGCCTCGCGGTCGCGGGCGTCGAACGCGGCACGGAGGTCGGGCACGAGGTGGGCGCGGCCGTGCAGCTCGAGGATCTTCGTGTAGGTCCGCGTCGTCGCGTAGAACGCGATCTGCAGCTTCACCTCGCGGCGGGCGAGGTCGACGTCGTCCGAGATCGAGATCATCGGCGACGCGGTGACGTTGCACTCGTCGGGCTTGCGGCCCGCCTTCTCGGCCCCCTCGGCGATCGCCGGCCGCACGACCTCGGCCAGGTACTTCGGAGACGCGAGCGGGTGACCGAGCAGCCCGTCCGCCACCTCGCCGCAGATCCGAGCCATGAGCGGACCCACGGCGGCGAAGTAGACGGGAACGTCGCGCGGCGGCGGGATCCGCTTTCCCCCGAACACCGGCATCGTGACGTTGTAGAAGCGGCCCTCGAAGAC
>DASQEJ010000240.1:0-2769 GCA_035633715.1 Actinomycetota bacterium
GACGGCCACCCCGACCGTTTCGAGAGCGCGTTCTACGAGCCGTACGAGTGCCTGACCTCGAACGGGGTCGCGTTCCACGCGGTGCTCGGCAACCACGACGCGCAGACGGACAACGGGCGTCCCGAGATCGAAGACGAGGCGTTCGGCATGGACCGGCGCAACTACGTCGTGCGCACGAACGGCGTGCGCTTCGTGATGATCGACTCGAACAACGTGAACATGGACTTCCTGCGACGAGCCACCCGAGCGCGCGAGGGTGACGCCTGGACGATCGTGTCGATGCACCACCCGGTCTACTCGCCGGGCACCGGGCACGGATCCGAGCCCGGCTTCCGTCCCCGGCTCCCGCGGCTGTTCCGGAAACGCGGCGTCGACCTCGTCCTGCAGGGCCACGACCACATCTACGCGGCGACGAAGCCGCTGCGCGGGATCCGCTACGTCGTGACGGGCGGCGGGGGAGCGGGGCTCTACGGCTGCTCGAGCAAGTCGTTCAGCGCGAAGTGCGCGGAGCGCCACCACTTCCTGTACGTGACGGCGACGGCCGACGTCCTGAAGGTCCGCGCGGTCCCCGACGAGGGCAAGGTCTTCCACAGGTTCCGGACCTCCGGGCTGGACTGAAACGGCCGCAGCTTCCCTTGTTTCGCCCGCCGGTTCGCGGGTATCTCCCCAGGCAGGACAAGCCGACGATCCAAGGGGAGGACGGCTAATGGCGACCCGGCAACCAGACACCCAGCCGACCGGCGCGGCCCCCGCAGGACGGACGCTCACCATCGTCGCGTTCGTGCTCGCCGCGCTCGCGGTGATCTTCTTCCCGATCGTGCTCGGCCCCGTTGCCGCGATCTGCGCCGGCGTGGCCATGAGCAAGGGCGACCCGCTCGCGAAGTGGGCGCTGACCGCGGCCATCGCCTGCACGATCGCGGGCATGGTGATCGGATACGCGGTATTGACGTCGATGCAGAACTAGCAACGGCAGTACCGACGGCGCGGCGTCTCGACGAGGCGCCGCGTCGGCGCGTCTAGGGCTCGTTCTTGCCGTCGAAGAGGTTCGACACCGACCCCTCTTCGAACACCGCCTGGATCGTGTCCGCGATCAGCGGCGCGATGGACTCGACGACGATGTTGTCGATCTGCTTCTCGGGCCCCATCGGGAGCGTGTTCGTCACCACGACCTGCTCGATGCGCGAGTTCTTGATGCGGTCGATCGCGGGGCCCGACAGGATCCCGTGCGTGGCCGCCGCGTAGACCTTGGTCGCGCCGGCCTCGATCAACAGGTCCGATCCGTGCACGAGCGTCCCCGCCGTGTCGATCATGTCGTCGACCACGACGCAGATGCGGCCGTCGACCTCGCCGACGACCGTCTTCGTCTCGCTCTCGTTGCGGACGTCCTTGCGGCGGCGCTTGTGGAGGAACGCGACCTGGCCGTGCAGGTCGTGGAACTCGCTGAGGTGCTGGACCCACTTGTCGGCGAGGCGGACACCGCCGGCGTCCGGCGACACGATCACGAAGTCGTCCTCGAGGAAGTCGACGAAGTGGTGGGCGAGAACCGGCATCGCCGTGAGGTGGTCGAACGGCACGTCGAAGAACCCCTGGATCTGGCCGCTGTGGAGGTCGACCGAGATCATGCGGTCGACGCCGGCGGCCTCGTACATGTCGGCCATGAGCTTCGCCGTGATCGGCTCGCGGCCCCTCGCCTTGCGGTCCTGGCGGGCATAGGGGTAGAGCGGGCACACCGCCGTGATCCGTTTCGCCGACGCCCGTTTCAGAGCGTCGATCATGATGAGCTGCTGCATGATGAAGTGGTCCACGGGGTCGGCGATGCTCTGGATCACGAAGGCGTCCCAGCCCCGGACGGACTCCGCGAGGCGGGTGTAGTTCTCGGAGTTGGCGAACGTGGCGGTCTCGACGACCCCGAGCTTCATCCCGAGGTGCTCGGCGATCTCCTGCGCCAGGGGACGGTTCGCCTCGCCGGACAGGAGTATCAGCCGCTTCTTGGTCGACACCTGCATGGGGAGCGAGTGTAGCCGCGGAATGCCGGCCCGGCCCCCTCGGTTCCCGCTGGTGGACGCTGCGGACGCGTTCGCTTTTCGAGGAGGGTGAGAGATGACTGCCGTCGACGAGCGTGCATCGCTGGTGCGGAGCCGGCTGATCGACCGGATCGAGCGTGTGGACCTGCGGGTCCGCGACCTCGACACGTCGCTCGGCTTCTACCGGGACGTGGTGGGGCTCGAGGTGCGCGAGCAGCACGGGGGCCGGGCGGTCCTCGCGGCGCCGGGCGGACCGGGGTTCCTGACGCTCGACTCGACCGGCGTGACGCGGCCCGCGCAGGAGCGGGCAACCGGGCTGTTCCACATCGCGATCCGGTTCCCCGACCGACCGTCGCTCGGCGACGCGCTGGCGCGCCTGGCCGCGACGGGCATCCCGATCGGCGCCGGCGACCACGCGGTGAGCGAGGCGCTGTACGTGAGCGACCCCGACGGCAACGGCGTCGAGCTCTATTGGGACCGGCCCGTCGACGAGTGGCCCGCGCCCGTCCCCGGAATGATGGTGCCGATGGTGACGCTCCCCGTCGATCTGCAGAGCCTGCTAGCGGACGGAACGGGCCAGGACGCGGTCGGGGGCCCGGCCGCGCCGGGGACCGACATGGGCCACGTCCACCTCCAGGTCTCCGACGTCGAGACGACCGCGCGCTTCTACACCGAGGAGATCGGGCTCGACCTGACGGCACGCATGGGCGGCGAGGCGGCGTTCCTCTCGTCGAACGGGTACCAC
>DASQEJ010000241.1:0-2815 GCA_035633715.1 Actinomycetota bacterium
GCGCTACCTCCAGACCGTCACCGACGTCTCTGCGGAGAAAAACTCGACGCTGGTCATCCCGATCCCGATCGAGCTGCTCGCGCCGTTCCAGGCCGCGTTCGGCAAGGACATGACGAGCTTCGACGTCAGCCCCGCCGTGCCCGGGGCTCCGCCGCCGACGGCAGGCGAGCGCGCCTGAGCCGCTAGGCGCAGGATCCGCACACGCCGTAGAGCTCCGCGGTGTGCACCACGTCGGTGAACCCGTGGAGCTCTGCGGTCGCTGCGGCCCACCGTTCGACCTCGTCGCTCGCGACCTCGACGGACGCGCCGCACGAACGGCACACGAGGTGGTGGTGGTGGTCGCCGGTCGCGCAGCGCCGGTAGATGGCCTCGCCCTCGTCCGTGCGCAGGACGTCGATCTCGCCGGCGTCGGCCAGGCCCTGCAGGGTCCGGTAGACGGTCGTCAGCCCGACGGTCTCGCCGGCGGCCTTCATCTCGTCGTGCAATGCCTGCGCGGTGCGGAAGGCGCCGGCGCGGTCGAGCGCGTCCCTCACCGCGGCCCGCTGCCTCGTCGACCTCACTACTCGAGCCCCAGCAGCGCGACCATGACTCCGACCCCCGCGAGCAGCGCGCAGATCTGTAGCAGCGACTTGCGCGGCTCCGGCTCCTTGTGCAGCTCCGGCAGCAGGTCCGTCGACGCGATGTAGATGAAGGCGCCGGCTGCGATCGGCAGCAGCAGCTCTTCCGACAGCGCCTCGCCGGACACGAGCGCGATGACCGCGCCCAGCACCGCGGTCGACCCCGTCAGGAGGTTCAGGCGCAGCGCCTTCTTCGGCGGCACGCCGGAGTGGACGAGGATCCCGAAGTCGCCCAGCTCCTGCGGGATCTCGTGGAGCACGACCGCGATCGTCGTCGCGAGCCCCACCGTCGGCGATACGAGGTAGCTGGCGCCGATCAGCGACCCGTCGAGGAGGTTGTGAAGCCCGTCGCCGACGAGGTTCGACATCGCCACCGGGTGGATGACGTCGCCGTGCGGATAGTGGGCGTGGTGCCAGTGGAGGACCTTCTCGAGGGCGAAGAAGATGACCAGCCCCAGGACGAGCGACAGCGAGGCCGAGAACTCCAACCCGCCGTCTTCGGAGAGCTCCGGGATGATGTGGAAGAAAGCGTCCCCCAGCAGCGCCCCCGCCGCGAACGGCACGAGGAACACGAGCGCCCGCTGGAGGACCCGTGGGCGCAGCTGCAGCCCGATCGCCCCCACGAGGGACATCGCGGTCACGACGACGACGGATCCGAGAGCCTGCACCCACACCATGAGGGCGCGAGGCTAGGCTAGTTGAAAACGATTGTCAAAACCGCTAGTGAGCTAGCGGTCGACGTGGAAGGCGTGCCCGATCGTCATCTCGCCGACCTCGTAGATCGTGATGCAGTTCGAGTCGGCGAGGAGCTTCTGGGCGTAGATGCGGGCGGAGACCGGGCCCTCCGGCATGTACTTCGGGAGCTTGAGGGCGAGGTTCACCTTGCCGTTGGCGTCCGTGAGCTTGTAGTCGATCAACAAGACGTCGTCGGCGAAGGCGACGATCACGACCGGGACGTCGGCGGCGGGCTCGAAGTACGGCCGCGGCATTGGGATCCCCTGGCCGAGCGGGTCTTCCTCGGCGGGACGGGTGACGGTCGTCGGGAACGGGACCTTGTCGCCCGGCTTGTACGTGCCCTTGGGGAGCTTGACCTCGAGCTTGAACGTCTTGAGGTAGACGAACTCGAGGTTCGTCGACGCGCAGGCCACCTTGGCCTCGGCCGCCGGCGCCATGGCCAGCATGCCGGCCACCAGGCCGAACGTCGCGATGATTCCGGTCAGTCGCCTCATCTCTGTCCCTTATCTACCCATTTTGTCGAGGTTCCGGCAAGCCCTACGGGAAAGTCTAGTCCTGGGGTTCTTCGTGTCGCGCCGTGCTCCTGCATCCCGAGCCCCCTGGAGAGCGGCCAAAACGGGTCTCGGGACCCTCGTGGGGTGCCCTTAGTGGCCCCCGTGGCCGCCCAGGTCGAACAGGTCCATCGGGTTCTTCGGGGCGTTCACGATCGGCAGGCTCAGCCTGGTCTGCGAGTCCTCCCAGTCGATCCGGAACAGGGCGCAGGCGTCCGGGTTGACCGTGACGGTGTTCGGGTCCACCTCGCACGGGGCCATCGCCTTGGGCACGTGCCACTCGAGCAGCTCCGTGGCGATCTGGAGCCCGAGGACGTGGCCCTTGCGGAACACGTAGTCCTGCGGCTTCATCACGACGGTGGCGCCGAACGACTTCCCGGGGGTGACGTCGACCTCCTTGTGGAGGCCCTCGCGGTAGCGGCTGTCGAGGAAGCCTCGGGTGACGCCGACGACGGCCTCGGTGCACTGGTTCGTGTCGCCGCCCTGGATCGCCTCGGGGTCGCAGTAGGTCGTGTGCTGGTTGCCGACGGTGAGGTGCGCCGCCGGGTCCACGTCCACGAGCACCGGGGTGATCGTGATGTAGCGGCGGTAGATCGTCGACCACACCTGGACCTTGGGCGTCCCGAAGATCCGGACGTCACGGTCGAGGGCCGGCGTCTCGAACCACCACCAGTCGTGGTGGCTGCGGGCGTGGTGGTTCATGTGGGTCTCGGTGTTGGCGCCGGCCGACGGGAACTCGGCGACGCCGGGGGCCGCGCCCGGGAAGAAGATCGGGTCGGTGGGGAGCAGCTTCCAGGAGTACTCGTCGGCGAGGAACGCCTCCTGGGCGATCAGCTCGACGTTTTTGACCTTCGGCATGCCCTTCTTGAAGCCGAGGGGGGCGTCGTAGTCCGACGTCTGGCTGATCACGCT
>DASQEJ010000242.1:0-3402 GCA_035633715.1 Actinomycetota bacterium
GATCACCGAAGAGGAGTACCGGGCGCGCAGGCAGGCCGCGGTCGACAGCCTCTAGCGAGCTAAGGACGAGCGGGCGGGCCCCCGTCCCCTTCCGCGTCCGGGCCCGCCTCGGGAGGCAGGTCGCCCGAACGCCGGCGCGAGTCACCGTTGCCGTGGCCGCTCTTGTCGATGTAGCGGCCGACCAGGTCGCTCAGGCTCGCGCCCGTGAAGGACTCCAGCACCGAGTCGATCTGCCGCACCGTGTTGGCCGTCGTGCGCGTGAGCTTGTTCGCGCCCTCGGTGTCGATGATCGTGATGTCCTTCACGTTGCTGATCGGCTCCGCGATCGCGCGGGCGACGTCGGGCAGGCGTGACACCAGAAGCTCCAGCGTCGCCGCCTCTCCGTACTCCTTGTAGGCCTCGGCCTTACGGCTCATCGCGGCCGCCTCGGCCTCGCCCAACGACAGCGTCGCCTCCGCCTTCGCGCGGCCGAGCTCGCGCTCCTCGAAAGCGCGCCCGGCGGCGACCGCTTCGAGGTTCGCCCGCTCGGCTTCGGCCTCGAGCAGCCGCCGGTCGCGCGCTGCTTCGGCTTCCGCCTTGACGCGATAACGCGCCGCTTCCGCAGCCTGCTCGCCTGCGTAGCGCTGCGCGTCCGCGGTGCGGCGGATCTCGGCGTCGAGCTCCTTGTCGCGGCGCTTCGCCACGAGCTCGGCGACCTCTGTCTCGGTGAGCACGACCTCGCGCCGGGCCTCCGCGTCGGCGAGCGGCTTCGCCTGCTCGGCCCTCGCCTCGGACGCCGCCACCTCCTGGAAGATCGACTGCTCCTTGAGGCGCGTCACCTTCTCGGCCTCGAGGACGAGCTGGCGCGCTAGCTCCTGCTGCTGGCGCGCCTCGCGCTGGGCGTTCGCTTCGGCGATCTCCGCGTCGCGCCGCACCTCGGCGGCGGCCTTGCGCCCGAGGTTCTCGATGTACTGCTCGGAGTCCGCGATCGACTGGATCGTGAAGACGTCGATCGCGAGACCGGTCCCCTGGAGGTCGCCGTTCGCAACCTCTTGCACTCGCGATGCGAAGACCTCGCGGTCGCGGATGAGCTCGTCGACGGTCAGCTGTCCGATGATCGTCCGGAGCGATCCCTCCATGACGTTGCGCACGATGTCGGGGACCTTCGCCTGGCTGTCGAGGAAGCGCTGCGCCGCCTGGCGGATCGAGTCCTCGTCGTCTGCGATCTTCACGTTGACGATCCCCTCGACCGCTACCGGCACTCCCTGCGTCGTCACGGCGCCCCCGAGCCCGACCGGGATCGACTGGACCTCGAGCGAGATGCGCTTCGCGACGTTGATCAGCGGATAGACGATCGCGCCGCCGCCGACGACCACGCGGATCCCGCCCTCGGACTTGCGCGAGCCGGCGATGATCAGCGCCTCGTTCGGCTTCGCGACCTTGTACCGGCTCGCCGCGAACGCCACGAGCGCGACCGCGACTGCGATCAGCGCGATTACTACTATCGGGATCTCGTTCATCAAATCCTCCTGACGCGGCCGGGCTTCCGCTAGCCCGGCGTCCTGTCGCTCGTCCGTCCGACCTTGATCGAGCTTGCGATCGTGTCGAGGACCACGACCTCGTCGCCCACCGCGACGTCCACGTCGCTGACCGCGGTGATGTTGCGGGTCATGCCCCGGGCCTGGATCGCGACGCGGCCCTCCTTACCCGGACGGATCGCGAGCGTGCACCGGCCGCGGGCGCCGACGAGCTCGGAGATGGCGAAGCCCTCGCCCGCCTCCTGCTTGCCGAGGACCCGGAAGAACGCTCCCGCCAGTCCACCCCCGACGACGCTCGTGCCGAGCCCGGCGAGGACCGACATCCCGGCGGACGCGTCGAAGGCCGCGATGGCGAGGAGCCCGCCGCCGCCGAAGGCCGCGACGATCGTGAAGAAGACCGGCGTGGCCGCGAAGCCGTCGCCGAGGTCGATGTCGATGAAGTCGAAGAGGTCGCCGAAGACGAGAGACAGGAGCAGGAACCCCACCCCCACACCCAGCGCCACCCAGTACCAGATCTCGAGGGTCATGGACCCAGATTAGCGATGCGGCTGCTGCCGTGCATCGGGGGGCGGTAGCAGGGGGCCGTGCAGCCCCTTAGGCTGCGGAGCATGGCGAACCCCTTCCCGATCGACCCGAACGAGCACGACCGCTTCGTCCTCCGGCAGAAGTTCCGGATGGTGATCAACGAGTACGAGTTCTCGCTGCCGGGCGGCGACGGGGAGTCGCCGGGCCAGGTCTTCTGCTTCGTCTCGCAGAAGCGCTTCAAGTTCAAAGAGGACATCCGCTTCTACACGAACGAGTCGAAGACGACCGAGGTCATGCGCCTGAAGGCGCGCCAGCGCTTCGATCCCGCCGCCCGTTACGACATCACGGACTCCGACGGGAACCAGATCGGTCAGATCCAGAAGGTGTTCGGCAAGAGCCTGTTGCGCTCGACGTTCACGCTCTACGACGCGAACGGGATGGAGGCCGCGACCGCCGCCGAGAAGAGCATGGCCGTCGCGATCATCCGGCGGATCGTCCATCTCATCCCCTGGGTCGAGAACTTCGCCAACTGGCTACCGATCCCGTACCACTTCGTGTTCCGCCGGGGCGAGACCGAGCTCGGCCACCATCGCCGCCAGATGTTCAAGTTCGCGGACACCTACACGATCGACCTGAGCGCGGATGCGGGCCGGACGCTGGACAGGAGACTGATCCTGGCGACGGCCGTGGGCATGGACGCGCTGCAAGCCCGCTAGGAGCCCGGGACCCAGATCGACGCCCTCTAAGGACCGGTAGACGTGTTTACGAGAGCGATTCCATCGTCTCAACCTTCACGCGATATCCGCCCACCTTGTACCCCTGCCACGAGCGCCGGAAGTCTCGCCCCTCGGTGGGGAGGAATCCTCGACCCTGAATCGAAGCAAGGGTCTGCCCGAGGTTAGTTGACGGCAAAGACCAAAGAACCTCCCAACTGAGGGCCGCTATGTCGTTCTCGACCTGGCTTTTTTCTGCCGCGAGGTGCCCCTTGCACACCACAAGCCACGTCCACTCAATTTCCTGCATCTCTGGCCAGTTGCGTGGGAGATCGACCTCGCCCTCCCCTCCGAAAATCAGTCGACGCAGGCTCTCCAGCTGCTTCTGACCCTTACGAATCTCTCGCTCCGTCTTCGCTACCTCCGCGACAGAGTCCGGAGGAGCAGGCCACTTCACCTCGATTACCGCACCACGACGTGTGGCCAAGTCCACCGCAACTACATCCAAGTCCCCTACTTCCTGACCTTTATGCACAACCGGTACTAGGGACGCGACCTCAACGTTTGGAAACACCTTGAAGAAGTTTGCGACCCTCTGCGTGCCCTCACGACCTCGTAACTCTGCAACGCGCCCGTACGATGATGGG
>DASQEJ010000243.1:0-1555 GCA_035633715.1 Actinomycetota bacterium
CAAAGACAACCGTAGGAGGGGAAACCGACCATGACGTACGTCATCGCTGAGCCGTGCATCGGCGTGAAGGACCGGGCGTGCGTGGACGAGTGCCCGGTCGACTGCATCTACGAGGGCGAGGAGCAGCTCTACATCCACCCCGAGGAGTGCGTGGACTGCGACGCGTGCCTCCCGGCCTGCCCGGTGGACGCGATCTTCCCGGCCGACAACATCCCCGCCGAGTGGGCGAACTTCACCCAGGTGAACGCCCAGTGGTTCCAGGACAACCCCGAGGCGTCGGGCGGGGCCATGGAGAGCCCGTTCGCTCCTTCGGAGGAGCGCGCCGAATAACCACGGCTCCGGACGCGGCGGCGCTGCGCAAGCTCCTCGGCCGCAAGGTCTCGCTGAGGTACGCGCTTCCGGACGATCCCGAGTTCTCGAGCAACGAGCTCGTCGGCGTCGTCATGTCCGTCGACCGCGACGACCAGCTGAAGGTCGTAGACCGGCGCGGGAATGTCCGCGATGTCGCAATCGCGTCGATCCAAGCTTTGAAGGTCTTTCCGTCGTAACACCTCGGTGACTTAGACTGGCTCTCCAAAGCCAGTTGTGGACACACCCAAGGAGATTCGATGACCTCCCAGGTGGCGCCGCCGAGTCAAGGCGAGCGCCGACAGTTGGACCGGGTCGTGATCCGCTTCGCGGGCGATTCCGGTGACGGGATGCAGCTCACGGGGGAACGCTTCACCAGCGTCAGCGCGTCGTTCGGCAACGACCTCGCGACGATGCCGGACTTCCCGGCCGAGATCCGGGCCCCCGCCGGCACGATCGCCGGCGTATCCGCCTTCCAGATCCACTTCTCCGACCACGACATCCTGACGCCGGGCGACCAGCCGGGCGTGCTGGTCGCGATGAACCCCGCGGCCCTCAAGGCCAACCTCAAGGACCTCACCCGCGGCGGCCTGCTGGTCGTGAACTCCGACGCCTTCGAGGACCGGGCCCTCGAGAAGGTCGGGTACTCGTCCAATCCTCTGACCGACGGGAGCCTCGAGGGCTACCAGGTGGTCCAGATCCCGATGACCTCGATGACGGTGGCGGCGGTGAAGGACTCCGGCGTCAGCAAGAAGGAGGCCGACCGCTCCAAGAACATGCTCGCGCTGGGCGTCATCTGCTGGATGTACTCGCGGCCCCTCGAGCCGACGGTGGCGTGGCTCGAGAAGAAGTTCGCCAAGAAGCCCCAGATCGCACAGGCGAACGTCGCGGCGCTGAAGGCCGGGCATGCTTTCGGCGAGACCGCCGAGCTCGTCGCGTACGCGGTCAAGCCGGCGACGCTCGCCCCCGGCCGCTACCGCAGGATCACCGGCAACCAGGCGATCGCCTTCGGCCTCGTCGCAGCGAGCGTCCACGCGAAGCTCCCGCTGTTCTTGGGCTCGTACCCGATCACGCCGGCGTCCGACATCCTCCACGAGCTCTCGCGCCACAAGAACTTCGGCGTCAGGACCGTGCAGGCCGAGGACGAGATCGCGGCGATCTCCATGGCCATCGGCGCGTCGTTCGGCGGACACATCGGCGTCACGAC
>DASQEJ010000244.1:0-5115 GCA_035633715.1 Actinomycetota bacterium
AGATCCGGCTCGTCTAGAGCGAGCGACCCCGCGAGGTCGTACGCCGCGATGTTCTCGTGCACCGCGTCGGCCTCGACGTGCTCGTCGTAGAACGCGGTCGCGTCGGGTCCGAAGCCCACTTTGCGCAACGCGTCGCCGTACCGGCGGTTCGGCTCGGTCGACGTCATCTCGAACAACGCGAGGTGGCCGACCGCCGCGCCGCGCCACCGGCGGTGGAGGCCGAACATGGACATCAGGTTCACGTTCGCCAGCGCGATCCCGGGCAGCCGGGAGACGTACGCGCCGTACGAGTCGTCGAGCCCCAGCGCACGCATCGTCTGCGCGAACAGCGTCGAGTGCATCTTCGACGCGTCGCCGCCGCCGTACTCGTCCGCCTGGATCTCGACCATCGCCGCCTTGGCGCGGCCCGTGAGGCGCGGGATCGCCCAGGAGTGGGGATCGGCCTCCTTCAGGTGGTACGCCGACCGCTGGACGACCAGCTCCGTGACGCGCTCGACGGTCGGCGCCGCCTCGACGTACCTGCTGAGCGACCGTCCGTAGTCCGCGCGCGAGAGTGCGATCAGCCGTTCGGTGATCGTCCCCCCGCCGGCGCTCGCCGGGAGCCCCGTGACGAGCTCCTTCTCGAACGCGTCCTCGAGCCGGCGCCGGAACTCCAGCAGCGACGGCTCCCACTCCCATCCCGCGTCGCCGGCGTCGGCGTAGTGGACCTCGTAGCAGAGGTAGAGAGCGAGGTGGAAGTCGTCGCCCGCGAGCGGGTCGTCGCCAACCTCGGGATGGTCCTCCAGACGCCTGACGGGGCCTCGCAGCGCCTCGACGACGTGCGCGCTCAGGGGGCCGCGCGGCTCGGGCAGCGGCAGGTGGCGGGGCGGGGCGCTACGCGTTGCGCTCGCCGGTCGGTTCCTCGTCGGGCTTGTCGTCGGAGTCCTGCGCCAGGTACGCGGCGCGGCGCTTCTCGTCGCCGGGGACGCCGTAGACCGCCTCGGCCTCGTTCATCTTCTCGTCGAGCGTCTCGGCGTCGACCTTCTCCGTGACCTCCTGGCCGGAGTCGTCGCGGTACTTGATCTCCTTCTCGTCGGGCACCGATGCCTCCCTTGGTCGCCGTTTGCTTGCTTACTCTCCAGCGTGGCTCGGGGCAAACCCTCAGCCGGAGCGGTCGCTGACACCCGATACGCCTGCTCCCTCGGCGCAGTGGGCGCAACAGTAGAACGAGCCGTTGCCTTCTACGCCATGCCCTATCACCTTGCACCCGCAGTGCTCGCAGACCGGAGCGAGAGCGTGGATCGCGCATTCGAAGCTGTCGAAAGTGTGCACGTCGTCCGGTTGCGAGGCGAACCTCACCTCGAACGACTTGTCGTACTCGTTCCCGCAGACGTCGCACTTCGCCATCGCCGCACCTCCACAGTCGATCGCCGCCCGCCTGTCGTTACGCGATTCCCCCGACCGCGGGCGTTGAACCGTCCCGGCCCCGCCGCAACGAAACCGCGGACCAGACGACGAACGCGACGACCGAGGCCCCGGTGAGGCCGTCGACGAGGATGAAGACGTGCTGCTTCGCCGAGAAGTCGCCGAGCGCGCCGTAGAGGTAGTGGCCGAGGCTGCTCAGCCCGGTGTACGAGTAGACGACGAGGCAGACGTACGCCGGAAGCGTGTGGCCGCGCTTGTACAGGCGGTACCCGGCGAGACCGACGGCGGTCAGGACCAGCCACGCCGTGTAGACCTGCCAGGGCCGGAGCGATCCCGGCTGCGGGTACTCGTCGAAGTAGAGGTAGTTGTCGGTGTAGTGGATCGTCGTGAGGACGATCCCGGCGGCGAGGATTCGAAAGAGGGGGCGGACGTGCCGTCGATCCGGCACGGCCCCCTCGCGGCTCGCTAAGCTCACCCCATGACCCTCTACGAATTCCTGAAGTTCGTCCACGTGCTGCTCGCCATCGTCGCCGTCGGCTTCAACGCGTCCTACGGGATCTGGATAGCGCGGGCCGCCAAGGAGCCGGAGCACGAGCTGCACGTCCTGCGCGGGATCAAGTTCCTCGACGACCGCATCGCGAACCCGGCCTACGGGCTGCTGCTCGTCGTCGGGATCGCGCTCGTCTTCGTCGGCGACTGGGAGTTCACGACGTTCTGGATCCTGACCTCGCTGATCCTGTACGTCGTCACGACGCTGGTGGCGATGACGATGTATTCGCCGGCGCTTCGCCAGCAGATCGCCCTGCTCGAGGCGGGCCGGGGAAAGACCGACGAGTACGCGGCGCTGTCGAAGAGGGCCGGGATGCTCGGAGGGGTCCTGGCGGCGCTCGTCATCACCATCGTGTTCCTGATGGTGACCAAGCCGACGCTCTAGGCGGCCGCCGCGGGCCGGCCGCTCCTCGCAGGGGAAGCCGCCCGCCCGGAGAACCCTCTCCTTACCCCCACCAACAAGGAGAGACCGTTGAACGCGAGGAAGATCGCCGGCATCGTCGTCGCCTGCGCCATGGTCGTGGGCGCCTCGGCTGCCCCCGTCCACGGCAAGAAGGTCAGCAAGGTCCCGGCCTGGGGCGGCGAGGACTCTCCGATCCGTCCGGGCTCGTCGCTCGGCGGCTACTGCACGTTCAACTTCGTCTTCTACACGCCCGGCACCGCCACGAAGGCGCCCAAGGCCTACATCGGAACCGCCGGCCACTGCACGGACAAGATCGGCGAGGAGACCGAGCTCCCCGGCGTCGGTGTGATCGGCAAGGTCGTGTACGACTCCGACCTCGTCACCGGCGAGTACAAGGGCGTCGACTTCTCGCTCATCGAGCTCGACCCGAAGCTGATCTCCAAGACGAACCCCACCGTCCTGGGTTGGGGCGGCCCCACCCGGTCCGCCACGGTCGAGGACTTCGCAGTCGGCGACCAGGTCGACGTCCACGGCTACGGCCTGGTCCTCGGCCAGAACGACGTGACCCGCTCCCGGCACGGGGTTCTGTTCTCGTGGACCGAGAAGGAGTACCAGGCGGACATGCCGGCTGTGAACGGCGACAGCGGCTCGCCCCTGATCCACCACGAGACGGGGGCCGCGCTCGGGATCATCAGCCGCTACGGCTTCACGGTCCCGCCGTCGACCGACATGGGCCCGCTGATGACGTGGATCTTCGAGGCGCTCGACGCCGAGGGCTTCGACGTCCGGCTGGCGACCGTCCCGGCGAAGTAGCCCCCGCGGCGCGTGGTAGGCACGCGCCGATGCTCGAGATCGACCACCTGATCGTCGCCGTCGCCGACCTGGACGCGGCCGGAGCGCGCTTCGAGCGCGAGCACGGCCTCGCCTCCGTCGTGGGGGGCCGCCACCGCGGGCTGGGAACCGGCAACCGCATCGTCCCGCTGGGCGACTCCTACGTCGAGCTGATGGCGGTCGTCGACGAGGACGAGGCTCAGGGGAGCCCGCTCGCCACGTGGATACGCGACACGTGCGCCCACGGAGATCGCATCGGGGCCCTGTGCCTGCGCACCGACGACGCGGCCGCCGTCGCGGCGCGGCTCGGCGCCCCGGCGCTCGAGATGAGCCGCCTCAAGCCCGACGGGACCGAGCTGCGCTGGAAGCTCGCGGGCCTCGAGCAGACGCTGGCCGACCCGCGGCTCCCCTTCTTCATCCAGTGGTACGCCGAGCCGGGTGACCTCCCCGGAGCGACGCCGATCGAACATCCCTCCGGCGCCCATGCGATCGAGTGGGTGGAGATCGAATGCGACGAGGCGGTTCTGCGCGAGCGGATCGGCGACGCCGAGCTGGACGTCAGGGCCGTCGGCGGCGACTCCGGCGCGCTGAGGGCCGGGGTCGCGACCCGCAACGGAACGCTCGTCCTCGGCTGAGTGGAGACACGCCGCCTGGGAGCGAACGGGCCCGAGGCGGCGGTGGTCGGCCTCGGGACGTGGCAGGTCTTCGACGTCGGCAGCTCCGGGGTCGCACGCGCCGGTCGCGTCGCGGCCACGATGCTCGACGAGGGCGCTCGGGTCTTCGACTCGTCGCCCATGTACGGGCGGGCAGAGCGGGTGCTGGGAGAGGCCCTGGGGGAGCGGAGGCGCGAGGCGATCGTCGCGACGAAGGTCTGGACCCCCTCGGTCGAGGAGGGCCGGGCGCAGCTAGAGGCGCAGCTCCGGTTCTACGACGGCGTCGTCGACCTGGAGCAGGTCCACAACCTCGTCGCATGGCGCGAGCACCTCGACTGGATCGAGCGCGAGCGAGACGCGGGCCGCATCCGCTGGATCGGCGCCACGCACTACGCCGCTTCCGCCTTCGACGAGCTCGAGCGCGTGATGCGAAGCGGACGCATCGATTGCATCCAGGTCCCTTACAACCCGCACGAGCGCGAGGTGGAGGAGCGGATCCTGCCTCTGGCTGCCGACCTCGGCCTCGGCGTGATCGTGATGAGGCCGCTGGGCGCCGGATCGCTCGTGGGGATGAGGCCGCCGCTGGACGGCCTCGGCGTCGCCTCGTGGGCCGAGGCGCTGTTGAAGTGGGCGCTGTCGGACCCGCGCGTGACGGTCGTCATACCGGCCACCGCGGACCCGGAGCACGCACGCGCCAACGCGCGAGCGGGACGCGGGCCGTGGCTCGACGAGGAGCAACGGCGCCGCGTCGCGCAGCTCGCGCGTTGACGTGACGCGTCAGGCGGACCTGAGGGTCGCGCCCGCCTCGTAGCCGTCGATCGGGACGCCGGCCACCACTAGACGGAACGGCTGCGGCTCTCCCTGCCACAGCGACGTCGTCTCCTCCTCGGGAGAGGGCGTCTCTTCCGTGCCGGTGTCGTCGCCGGTCATCACGAAGTACACGACCGCAGCGATGATCAACAGGATGATCAGCAGTGCGAGGAGGCCGCCGCCTCCGCCGCCTCTGCCGCCGCGACCTCTGCCGCCACCGCGGAACCGGGGGCCGCCACCTCCACGACCGCCACGGCCACCACGGCCGAAACCGCCGCCACCGCCGCCACCGCCGCCGGCACGATCCCTGTCACGACCACCGCCACCGCCGCCACCGCCGCCGATACCGCCGCCGCCACCGCCGCCACCGGGCGTGGGGTCGGTACGTCCTACTCCGGCTCCGGGAAGATTGCCGCGGGGCTCGACGCCGCCGCCGCCGCCACCCCCGCCGGCGCCGCGGCCACC
>DASQEJ010000245.1:0-4937 GCA_035633715.1 Actinomycetota bacterium
GGTCGGGTTCGACCCCAACCCGGCCGGCCGGAGCACGAGGCTCACGGGCCTCCTGGTCGATCGCGAGTTCGGGTTGGCGGCCTGGCAGCCGGCGTGGCTCGTCGCGGTCCCCGCGCTGGCGGCTCTCGCCACCCGGCCCCCCCGACGCGCTCCATTCCTGCTCGTGCCGGCGGCCGCGGGCTGGCTGAACGCGACGTTCGTGGCGCTGACGATGCACGGCTGGTGGTGGCCGGGACGGCAGGTCGTCGTGGTCCTCCCGTTGATCGTCGTAGCGGTCGCCGGGTGGGCCGGCGCCGCCCGCGGGCACCTTCGGTGGGCGACCGGGCTCGGCGTGGCGGGGATCTTCTCGTGGGCGTGGCTCACGTACGAGGTGCTGGCGCGCCGTCTCACGCTGATCGTCGACTTCTACGAGACGTCGAACCCGCTGTACCGCGCGTGGTCGTCGATCCTGCCGGGCTACCGGACGCCGACCATGGAGACGTGGATCCTCCACACGCTGTGGATCGCGCTCGTCGCGGCCGGTCTCTGGTGGGGGAGGACGTTCGCGGCTAGGAGACCTTGATCCTCGCGCGCATCCCCTGGAGGAAGTGGTTCACGACGCCGTCGTCGCCGCGCTCCCGGATGTTGCAGAACAGCACGTAGGTCCCGGGGTCGAGGTCGACCTCGAGCTTGCACGCCCCGCCGGGCGCCACGGCTTCGACCTCGGCGACGATCCGGTCCTCTTCCTCCAGCGCCTCCTCGTCGACGCCGCCCTGCGCGTCGAGCGGCAGCGCTTCGACCGATCGAGCCGCTACGACGACCAGCTCGTGGGTCTCCTCGCCGGCGTTCCGCGCGAGGAACCGCTGGGGCCCCCTCGTCAGCTCGTCCTCGTCGGGGGTGATCTGGTACTCGTCGAGCGTCACGGCGAGCGCGGGCTCGCCCGGCTCCGGCTCCGCGCACTCCGCCGCCGGCTCCGAGCCGGACCCCGACGCGACCGTCCCGGACCCCGAACCCGAACCGCTCCCCGACGACGCGCTCCCGCCGAGGTCCCGGACCGAGGCCCCGTCGTCGTCACATGCCACTAGCGCGAGCAGGGCGACGACGAGCGCCGCGCCGATCCGCATGGTCATCGAGCACCTCCCAGATAGTCGTCTAAGGCGACCCTAACAAGTGAGGTTCGGACCGCCGAAAGGAAGCCCAGCTACGCGACCAGCACCCACAGGTTGTCGGCGAGCCGGGTCCCGAGGGCGACGCGGTCGCCGTCGACCTCGAGGACGCGGGTGCCGTCCGGGGCGACCTCGACGAGCGTCAGGTCGTACCCGGGCATCAGCCGGTGCTGCTCGAGGTAGTCGAGGACGTCCTCGTCGAGCTCGACGTCCTCCAGCAGCCTCTTCAGCTCCCCGCGCTCGCCGACCTCCATCGCCGCGACCGACCTCAGGTCCGACCACGGGACGGTAGAGGGCTCGCCGGGGATGGGGTTCCCGTGGGGGCAGGTCGCCTCGCCGTCGAGCTTCGCGAGGATCGCCTGCTCGACCTCCGGCGTCATGACCTTCTCCCAGTCCTCCGCCTGCTGGTGGCAGAGGCGCCACGGGATCCCGAGGATGTCGACGAGCATCCGCTCCGCGAGGCGGTGCCGGCGCACGAGCGCCTCCGCGACGTTCCGGCCCTCGTCGGTCAGCGAGATCTGGCGCGACCCGTCGACGGTGACGTAGCCCTCGGCGACGAGACGCTTCACGCCCTCGGACACCGTGGCGGGAGCGAGGCCGAGCCGCTCGCCGATGCGCGCCTGCAGGATGCGTTGGCCCTCCTCGCCCAGCTCGAAGATCGCCTCGAGGTACTCCTTCGAGGCGGGGTTCAGAGACCGCAGATCGGGTGAGGAGTCGCTCATCGGTCGGATTGTAAGCTCGCCTCACATGCCGCCGTCTAAAGCGCGGAAGCGCTCGAAAATGCTGATCCTGGACGGCTATTCGCTGGCTTTCCGGGCGTTCTACGCGCTGCCCGAGGACCTCCAGACCACCGACGGGACCAAGACGAACGCGGTCTACGGCTTCACCGCGATGCTGATCAAGCTGCTGCAGGAGCAGAAGCCCGACTACATCACGGTGTGCTTCGACGTCGGCGAGCCCCTGGAGCGCTCCGCCGAGTACGCGGAGTACAAGAGCAACCGCTCGACGGCCCCCGACGGCTTCTCCGGACAGGTGCCGCTGATCCACGAGGTCTTGCGCGTCATGCAGATCCCGATCTTCGGCGTGCCGGGACACGAGGCCGACGACGTCATCGCGTGCTTCGCGAAGCGGGCCGCGGCCGAGAAGATCGACGTCCGCATCGTCACCGGCGACCGCGACTTCTTCCAGCTCGTATCGAAGGAGATCAGGGTCCTCTACAACCGGCGGGGGATCACCGACATCGTCGAGATGGACCCGAAGGCGGTCGAGGAGCGCTACGGCGTGCCGCCGTCGAAGTACGTCGACCTGAAGGCGCTCGAAGGCGACACGTCCGACAACCTTCCGGGCGTCCCGGGCGTGGGCACGAAGACCGCCGCGAAGCTCGTGCAGAAGTACGGGTCGGCCGAGGAGGCCGTCGCCCACGCGTCGGAGCAGACGCCGAAGCTGGCGGCGAACCTCGTCGCGCACGCCGACCAGGTTGCGATCAACAAGCGGCTCTCGACGCTCGCCGAGGTCCCCATGGACGCCGAGATCGAGGACCTCAAGATGGGGCCGTGGGACCTCGAGGAGGTGCGCGAGCTCTTCATCTCGCTCGAGTTCCGGACGCTGCTCGAACGCCTGATGGCCGACCTGCCCGACGCAGCGGAGGGCGAGGGCCAGCCGTTCGAGCTCGAGGTCCGCGTGGTCGACTCGGGCGCCGCGGCAAAGGAGCTCGCGGCCGAGCTGCGCGCCGCCGAGACCCCGGTGGCCGTCGACCTCGTCCCGTCGGCCCCCCGCGGAGTCCCTCAGTCGCTCGCGTTCTCGTGGGACGGGGGCCGGGTCGCCTTCGTCCGCACCGGCGCCGGGGGCCTCGGCCGCGACGAGCTCGCGCCGCTCACGGAGGTGTTGGAGGACGCCGGGGTCCCGAAGATCGCCCACGGGGGCCGCGCTCTGACGCTGTCGCTCGACGCGATGGGCGTCGAGCTCGCGGGGCTCGACCTCGACACCCACATCGCGTCGTACCTGCTCGACCCCGGGGCCCCCGGCTACGCGATCGAGGAGATGGCGCGCAAGTACACCGGGCGGGAGCTGAAGGCCGTCGACGGCGTCGACCGCTCCGAGGAGTCGCAAGGGGCATTCGACCTCGGCGTCGGCGAGGAGGCCGAGGCCGAGGACGCGTGCCAGCGCGCGCTCGCGATCGCCGAGATCGCAGACGCGGTGCGGCCGGAGCTCGCGCGCCTCGGCATGGACGACCTCTACCGCACGATCGAGCACCCGCTGATCCCCGTGCTCGCGCACATGGAGAAGACCGGGATCGCGATCGACCTCGACTACTTGGAGGAGATGGCGCGCGACCTCGACAAGCGGATCGGCGTGCTCGAGGCCGAGTGCTACGACCTCGCGGGCGAGAGGGTCAACCTCGGCTCCCCTTCGCAGCTACGCGTGCTGCTCTACGACAAGCTCGGCCTCAAGACGACGAGGCGCACGAAGACCGGCCTGTCGACCGACGCCCGCGCACTGCAACAGCTCGTCGACCAGCACCCGTTCGTCCAGAAGCTGCTCGACTACCGCGAGCTATCGAAGCTCAAGAACACCTACGTGGACGCGCTGCCGCCGCTCACCGACCCGGCCGACGGACGCGTGCACACGACGTTCGACCAGACGGTCGCGGCGACCGGCCGCCTGTCGAGCACGAACCCGAACCTCATGAACATCCCCGTGCGGACGGACCTCGGCAAGCAGATCCGCCGCGCATTCGTCGCGGCCCCCGGATACTCGTTGATGTCGATCGACTATTCGCAGATCGAGCTGCGCGTGATGGCGCATCTGACGAAGGACCCGGTGCTCGTCGAGGTCTTCGCGAACGACGAGGACGTGCACACGGCGACGGCGATGCGCGTGTACGACCTCGACGCGTCCGAGCTGAAGACCATGCATCGCTCGGTGGCCAAGATGGTGAACTACGGGCTTGCGTACGGCATGGGCGCGCCGGGCCTGGCCGAGCGTCTGAACGTCCCGGTCGCCGAGGCGCGCGAGATCATGGACGCGTACTTCGAGGTCTTCGAGGGCGTCAGCAAGTTCCTCGACACCGTCGTCACCCAGGCCTACGCCGACGGCTTCACGACGACGATGTTCGGGCGGCGCCGCTACCTGCCGGAGCTCGGGAGCGGCAACCCGCGCGTCCGGTCCATCGGCGAGCGCCAGGCCCTGAACGCACCGATCCAGGGCTCGGCGGCCGACATCATGAAGCTGGCGATGATCAACGTCGACCGGGCGCTGGCGGGGGCCGGGACTGCCACACGGATGATCCTGACGGTCCACGACGAGCTGGTCTTCGAGGTCCCGGAAGGGGAGCGCGACGAGGCGGCGGAGCTGGTGACGCGGGAGATGGCCGGCGTGGCCGAGATGGAGGTCCCGCTGAAGGTAGACGTCTCGTTCGGCGCGACCTGGTCCGACACGAAGGACTGACGCGCGGCGTGATGCCGCAGCCCGGCGAAGGCGTCGACGCGGCCGTCCCGGACTACACGATGTCGGCGCCGGATGAGCCCGTCGAGCTCTACGAGGGGCCTCTGACCGTCCGGCAGGGTCGCGCGGAAGTGTCGGCTCGAGGCCGGCTTGCCCTCGAGTGGCTGCCACAACCGATGGTCCGGTTCGAGGTCGTCGCTGAGGACGAAACATCCAGGCGAGCGGTGGCGCGGGAGGATCTGGCGCTGGGCCACGCGTCCGTCTCGGCGGTCGAGCTCGGCGCGACGGTCGAAGCGGCCGTCATGTCGACCGACTTCGCCAGAGGCGCGGTCAGGGGTCGGACAGATC
>DASQEJ010000246.1:0-3250 GCA_035633715.1 Actinomycetota bacterium
GCATAGGCGCCGACGGTCGCGATCGCACGGCCGGGGTTCGGCGGGGTGCAGACCGGGGTCGGGCTCGGCGGGATCGTCGGCTTGGCCTTGGTGCCGGGGCGCGGGGACTCGGTCGGAGCGGGCGTCGGGGTCGTGCAGACCTCGGGGCTCGGCTGGTTGTCCGCGTCGACGAGACGGAACCACGAGAAGCCGTCGTCCTCGGCGGAGCGGTAGAAGTCGCGGCGCTCGGCGTTGAACTGACGGGCGATGACCTCGCCGGCCTCGAGCACGGCCGGCTCCATGCTGGCGACGGCCTGCTTCGTCGACGCCTGCAGCGACTCGGTCGCCTGCTGCATGTACCACTCGGGCACGCCGCCCCATCCGCCGATGAAGTCCGGCGACGTGTGGCTGTGGGTGGAGGCGAAGATGAAGCTCTCGGGCTTCAGGCCGGTCTCCTCGGCGAGCTTGTCGGCGAGCTCGATGAAGCCGCACCCTTCGCACATGTTGTTGTAGTGCGCTTCCCAGTAGACGGCGTCGATCAGCGTGAGCACGACCGTGTCCCGGCCGTCGCTCATCGCGACCGAACGCGACCACAGCCCGTACTCGTCGTCCCAGTTCACGATCGGGTTCATCGGGCCGATGCCGTAGCCGCCCATGAAGATGCAGTTCGGGTTCTCGGCCCACCGCACGCGGAAGTCCGCGACGTGGGTCGCGCCCTCGCGGAACCCGGTCGGGTTCGGGGCGAGGTTGGCGCACTTGTCGTAGTCACGCTCCCAGGTGCCGCCGTACTTCTCGGGCTGCGGCTCGAGCGAGACCTTCGCGGCCCCCGCAAGGAGCTGGCCGGACGCGAGGTCGAGCTGCGGCGTGTCGCCCGCGGCGAAGGTGTCTCCACCCTCGGGGGCCTGGCGGGGGCCCGGCACGACTTCCTGGGTGGCGTCGAGGGGCTTGTCGGTCGAGACGGGAACGAGGCCCTGGCCGGCCCACGCGAGTCCGATGGACATCGCGCCGACGAGGAACGAGCCGGCGAGCTTCTTGACGATCGATCGAGCGGAGCGGGAAGCTCCCGGCGCGCTCTTCCACATGTCGGGCATAGAGAAAGGACCTCCTAAGCGGGGACTAGTGGCCTAGTTCGTCCCCGGGGGGCCACTTCCTTCGAGGTCCCGCCTCCGATCCGACGTGGACCTCCGGCGACGCCCGAGGCGCAGGAGCGAGACGCCGACGTAGATCACGGGGAGGGCCGCGGCCAGCCCGTAGGCGGCCAGATACGAGTCGCTTTTCGGCGTAGCCGTCCGGACGACACGCCTTCCCCCGAGCTCGTAGGTGCAGCGCACCTCGGCCGGAAGGCGACTCGACTCCTGGCTCACGAACATGGCCCCCTCGGGTCTCGGCGCAATCGACGAGCTGGCGCAGAAGTCGATCGGAAACCCGCCCATGATCTGGCCCACCGCATGCAAGATCCAGCTCGCCAGGAGGACGAGGCACAGGCCGCCGAACCACATGATCCGCTTCGCCACCATCGAGCGAGCCTAGGCGGGCGAAACGCTCGCGTCCGAGCCCCTCCGCGCCACCCTCAACAGGAAGTCGATCTGATCGCGCATGCCCCCGCGTCGAGAGTCCGCTAGTAGCCGGTCGGTTCGCCTCCTATGGCGCCCTCGATGTCTCGGGCCGTGGACTCCGATCGGACGCTGACGAACCAGTTGGAGCCCAGGACTCCGCTCACGCCCGCGGTACGGCGATCGCTCAGGTCCTCATGCCACTCCGTCAACGCCTCGCCGCTGTCGAAGACGTAGAAGTCGGCCTGATCGTCACCGGCGAACATCGAGCAGCTTCCGGTCTCGAACGGATCAAGGTCCATAGCCGTCCCGCGGGAGAGTTGCACGGTTAGGTCACCACCGCATTCCAGACCCTCCCGTTCCAATGCCGCAGCCAGGAATGCGACCGAGTCGTATCCCGTGGGATCGGGCTTCGGGATGAGGTACCCGACTACCAGTCCAATAGCTAGAGCTCCGACTGTTGCCGCAAGACCCTTCATGGTGATCCAGTCGACCTAGCGACGTGACGGGGTCTCGGGCTAAGCAGCGAAGACATGATCATCTCTTCGGCGGGCTGGACGCAGCCCAACGCCGGACACAGCAGCCAGCGATCCTCATCGCCTGTCCTCGTCACTCGATCAAGCGCAGATGACTTGCTCGTCGCCTGGCGGAACGCTAACTCAGAGGCACGGGGGCGGGAAGGCGCGACGACAACCACGTCACGACTTACTCCGAGTGCACCGAGGGGATCGGACTGTTCTAAAGGTCTGGGGAAAAGGGACGAAAGGACTATGACTATGGGTAAGCAGCGCGCTGTCAGAGGTCGAACGATCCTCAGCGTTCTCGCTATCGAGGTGATCGTCGCTGCCCTGCTGCTGACGGGCAACGGATGGATCGGCGCCAGGGAGCGATCGGATCGTCCTGCCAGCGCCCTGTCGCTAACGTCGCTGAAGCCCGCGCAGGCGTCGGCGGCGGCTGGAGTCTGGTCTGCCCTCCGGGCCGCTGGCGGCTCGGTCGACTACGAGGGGTACCGGGGAAGCCCCGAAGCGCCCCATCTACGGTTCGCAACCGAATCCGGCGATGTAGTGGCGTCCATCCGCCTGGGTGAAGTCGTCTCGCTTACGCCTCGCGTCGTGTCGCTCGATGACGTCGCTCGACGCATCGCGGCGGCGCGCCGGATGTCGAGTCATTCCGGACATCTGACGACCCAGCCGGCGGTGATCCAGAATCCAGAGCAGGACGGCGCTTGGAGCGCGGAGTTCGCGTTCTTCTGGTCGGACGTCGTCGCCGAGGGAGGCGGGGACGTTTGCACCGTTGCGTTGTACGAGGGCACGCAGCTGGTCTCGGAGAAGGAAGTCGATCTGGGTGCACCCATATCGGAGGCAGCGCGCGACGGGCTGTTCCTGGCAGAGATGCCCGACTCGGAAGGAGTGGAGCCGGGCGCCCTGACGGCGAGGCTTCAGTGCGATCGATTCTCCGGTGGATTCTCGCCCGGGTCGCGTCCCGAAGTTGCGGAGAACCCGCCTAGCGGCCCGCAGCAGAACCCCTACGGCCGTGAGGGGACCTGGGTCGTCCCACATCTGAGATGGCACGGGCCTGCGTTCGACAGCTACTGGGATTGCACGGCTCGCGTGACACGTGACGGCCGTCTCCTTGGTGAGGGCAGCGTCACAGTGATGCAGTGGCAGGACGGCGTGGGGCAAATGGGGATTCCGGTGAAGCTCAGCGAACCCGCCGGC
>DASQEJ010000247.1:0-2965 GCA_035633715.1 Actinomycetota bacterium
GCGACCGGATGCCCGTTCTGCAACATCATGCTGTCCGACGGCGTCACGGAGCGGCACGCGAGCGAGCAGATGGAGGTGCGCGACGTCGCGCAGATCCTCCTCGAGTCGATCGACTTCCATCCGGAGTCGACGGTGCGCGCGGCGAACGGCAACGGCGCCAATGGCAACGGTTCGTATCCCGCGACCGAGGCCCCCGAGGAGATGTCGGACTCGCCGGAGGGCTACCCACGCCCGGACTGACGGCGGGCGGCTACATCGCGGCCGTCGAGCGCGAGGGCCGGGCCCTCGCGGAGTCCGCGCCCGATCTCGACGCCCGCGTCCCGTCGTGCCCCGCATGGGACGTGCGCGCCCTGATCGAGCACGTCGGCGACATGCACCGCTCGTGGGCCGCGGTGGCGCGTCAGCGCGCGTCCGACCCGAGTGAGATAGACCGCGCCGCCCTCCGTTACTCGCCGGACAAGGGCGACCTCCTCGAGTGGTACGGGGACGGGCTGGAGGAGATCCTCGACGTGCTCCGCACGACGCCCGAGGACGCGACGTTCTGGACGTTCTGGCCCCCGCAACGAAACGTCGCGTTCCTGCGGCGGCGCATGGCGCACGAGACGGCGGTGCATCGCTGGGACTGCCAGGCCGCGTATGGCGACCCTCGACCGATCGAGCCGCGGCTCGCCGCCGACGGGGTCGACGAGCTCCTCACTGTGTACCTGCCGAGCTGGGGGCGGTCGCGGGGGGCCGGCGAGACGGTCGGGGTCCGCGCGACCGACACCGGCGACGAGTGGCTGCTCAGGATCGGCGACGGGACCCTCGAGACGGAGCCGAGCGCCGCCGGGGCGAGCGGCACGGTCGCCGGCCCCGCGAGCGACCTGCTGCTCGCGCTGTGGGGCCGGATCCCGCTCGAACGGCTGTCTGCCGAAGGAGAGCTGTCGCCGCTTCGTCGCCTGCTGGCCGAAGCCGACTTCGACTGACGGCTACGCGGGGGCCTCGCAAGTGTCGGGGAGGCCGGGCAGCTCGAAGACCGCGAACGTGAACGGCAGCGCGTACGGCGGCTTCTGCATCGAACGGCGCACGCCCACGAGGACGTGGTTCTCGGACGAGCCCAACAGGCTGATCGACTGCGCGTATCGCTCTTCGTACCGGCGTTCGGTGAACCAGCGCGCGGCCACGCGCGCCACGGCCGGCTTGCATCCCATCAACGAGCGCCTCACGGCCAGCACGTCGTTCACCTGCTCCGGCTCGGACCACACGACCGCGTCCTCCGTCAGGACGACCTGCGCGGCGGGGAACCGCGACGTGCGAGTGGCCTGCGACGCGACGCCGCTCGCCGGCTCCCAGTAGTAGACGGACGCGCCGCCGTTGTACTCGGTCGACTCGCCTATCCAGGCGACGCCGCGCGAGTCGGCCTCGGCCGCCCGGGCGTAGCGGTCCCAGCCGGACAGCGACCCCGACTCGAACTCCTCGGCGAGCTCCGGGTATTCGGGTGACCTGGGGACGGAGACCGGGCCCTGCTGTCCGCCCGGTCCGATGTTGACGAGATAAGAGACGAACCCGTCGCGCACGCGAGCGAAACGCGGGAAGTCGGAAAGGGTGGAGGTGCAGCCCTCCGTCCGCTCCTCGCGCGTGAGCAGGTCACGTATGTGTACGCACAGCTCCTTGCCGTCCGGACCCGGGTCGATCTGGTACCACGCCAGCACCGGGCTGAAGGGGTCGAGGTACGGCAGAGGAAGGGGCTGGTTCTTCCCGGCCCCCGCTCTGTCCCACGTCGCCACCCTGCGCGTCCGGCGCTTCTCGACGTCGTAGACGTGGATGTCCCATTCTCCGGTGGTGTTGCCGGTCTCCCGGTACTGGACCCATGCGACGTACGGGTACGAGATCGTCACGCCGGCGCCGAGGTCACCCTTCGGGAAGTCCCGGACGAGGCGTGGGCGGTCCCAGCCCAGCTTGCTCACCCACACCGAGCTGTGATTGGACCCGTAGCTCACCGCGTCGCTCTTCCAGGCGAGCCAGCCGCGGTCGAAGTCCGCGTGTGCTCCTGCGTAACGCTGCGGCACCGTCAGCTCTCGCGGCCGGGGGCCGGGGGCCGGGGACTCCCCCGCCGTCGCCACGGGCGAGGGCGAGGCCGTCTGGCCGGGCCCTTTCGTGGACTCGGATGCGGGGGACTGCTGGCAGGCCGCCAGCAGCACCGCCGCGCCTACGACCGCGAGCGCTTTCAAAAGATCATGTCCGCTGAGTTCGCGATCGTCGCGTCGTACAGGTTGAAGATCCGGTTCTCGCGGAACCCGCCCGTGCTCGCGCCCCCGCTGCGGTAGTGGGCCTCGTTGTACGGGTCGGTGTATCCGCCGAAGTAGCGCTTCCCGTTGCGCCTGAGCCCCGACGAGGTGGCGATGTGGCCGTCGTGGTCGAACGCGTAGTAGTTGTAGAAGGTCTTCAGCAGCTTCACGTGGAGCGCCCCCGGCGTCCGGTTGTTGTACCCGTAGTCCATCCTCGAGATGAGGTCACCGTGCGTCTCGATGTCGTCCAGCAGCCACGGTCCGTCGTTCGGACGCCGGTCGTTCATGACCTTGGCCACCATCGGGAACCACGTGCCGTCGCGGGTGGTGCCCAGCTTGTCCGCCATGAAGGTCTGCGAAGGAGGCGAGCTGTTGAAGAAGCCTGCGATCTGCCGCGTGGTCGCCGGTCCGCACCAGTAGCTTCGCTCCTGGAGGTAGTAGGGCACCGACGTCAGGTAGTGCGTGTAGGAGACTCCGCCGCCGACGGCAGCGTCGATCTGGCCATCCGCCGCTGAGTCGGGGATGTCGACTGCCGCGAGCAACTCGGAGTAGTTCGTCGCCAGGTCCAACCGCTTCTGCGCGGCCTTGACGGGGTCTGCGGGGTCGACGAACGTCAGCTCGTAGGCGGTGGTCGGCGCGGGCTTGTCACCGGTGTCGCTGAGGATCGGGGGGATGCACGCGCCCGTGTCGCAGATCTG
>DASQEJ010000248.1:0-1785 GCA_035633715.1 Actinomycetota bacterium
CCGAACCTCGTCGTGATCGACGGGGGCAAGGGACAGCTCAACCGCGCCGTCGAGGTGATGACCGAGCTCGGCGTGGAGGGCGTGACCACGGTCTCGCTCGCGAAGCGGATGGAGGAGGTCTTCGTTCCCGGCGAGGCCGAACCGATACTGATCCCGCGCGGCTCCGACGCCCTCTACCTGCTCCAGCGGATCAGGGACGAGGCGCACCGCTTCGCGCTCACGTACCACCAGCTCCGCCGCAACAAGAAGATGACGCAGTCCACGCTCGACGGCATCCCCGGGCTGGGCGAGGTGCGGCGCAAGAAGCTGCTGAAGCACTTCGGCTCGGTCAAGCGCGTGCGGGAGGCGACGTTGGAGGAGCTGCGTGACGCGCCGGGGATCCCGGCCGGCGTGGCGGCCGCGGTGTACGAGAGCCTCCACGGCACGGGCGCGTCCGCCGCGCCGGAGACCGCGGAGTCGCAGGCGTCGTGACGGCCGCCCGGGACGTCGAGGTCACGGTCATCAGCGGCCTGTCCGGCGCGGGTATGTCCGAGGCCGCCAAGGCGTTCGAAGACCTCGGCTGGTTCGTCATCGACAACCTGCCGCCGGCGCTGATCGCCAAGATGCTCTCGCTCGCGCTCGCTCCCGGTCACGAGATCAACAGGATGGCGCTCGTGATCGACTCGCGCGGGGGCATGTTCTTCAGCGAGGTGAAAGAGGCTCTCGCGGAGCTGCGCCGGGACGTCGGCAGCTTCCGTCTCGTCTTCCTCGAGGCCGACGACGACGCACTGGTTCGACGCTTCGACGCGACGCGCAGGCGGCACCCGCTCGCGCTGCAGGACCGGCTCACCGTCGGCATCCAGCGCGAGCGCAAGCTCATGCAGTCGTTGCGGGACGGCGCCGACCTCATCATCGACACGTCCGACCTCTCCGTGCGCGACCTGCGGCGAAAGCTCGGCGCGTACTTCGACGCGACCTCTGCCGCGGAGGGGCTCAAGACCACGATCATCTCGTTCGGCTACAAGTTCGGGCTCCCGCTCGACGCCGACCTCGTGCTCGACGTGAGGTTCCTGCCGAACCCGCACTGGGTTCCGGGGCTGCGTGAGCTCACCGGGTTGCAGGAGCCCGTGCGCGACTACGTGATGACGAAGGACGTCACGGGCGACTTCCTCGACCGGGCCAAGGACCTGTTCGCCGTCCTGCTCCCCGGCTACGAGGGCGAGGGCCGCCACTACCTGACGATCGCGGTCGGGTGCACGGGCGGCCGCCATCGCTCGGTCGTGCTGGCCGAGGAGCTCGGCGCGTTCATCCAGGATAAGGGGTACCCGGCGAAGGTCATCCACCGCGCCGTCGAGCGTCCTCCGGCGGTGACGTCACCGTGAGGGTTACGGGGATCGGCGGCGGCCACGGCCTCGCGGCGACGCTGACCGCGGCGCGCCACTACGCGAGCGAGATCGCGGCGGTCGTCACGGTCGCGGTCGACGGGGGATCGTCGGGGAAGCTGACCCGGGAGCTCGGCATCCCGCCGCCGGGCGACATCAGGAACTGCCTCGTCGCTTTGGCAGGCGACGACGACCGGGCCCGCCTGTACCAGCACCGGTTCCAGTCGGGCGCGCTCACGGGCCACACGGTCGGCAACCTGGTCATCGCCGCGCTCACGGAGATGAAGGGCGACTTCGCCGAGGCGGTCGCCGCGGCCGGACGGATGCTCGGCTGCGAGGGCCGCGTGCACCCCGCGACGAGCGAGATGGTCACGCTCATGGCGCAGGTGCGCGACGGGGTCGTGAGGGGCCAGGTCGCGGTGGC
>DASQEJ010000249.1:0-2078 GCA_035633715.1 Actinomycetota bacterium
GAACAACGTGAACAGGAAGAACTTCACGGCGGCGTACTCACGCCGCGGGCCGCCCCAGATGCCGATCATGAAGTACATCGGGACCAAGACGACCTCGAAGAAGATGAAGAACAAGATGAGGTCGAGGGCGATGAACGTCCCGGTCATGCCCGTCTCGAGCAGCAGCACGAGGGCGAAGAACGCCTTCGGCTTCCCGGGCTCGGGGATGTGGAAGTACATGTAGATCATGCAGAGGAACGACACGAGCACCGACAGCACGACGAGCGGGAGCGACATCCCGTCGATCCCGATGTGGTAGTTCACGTCGATCGTCGGGATCCACTCGAGGTTCACGACCTGCTGCAGCTCGCCGGACGCGCCGTAGTCGAACCGGAGCGCGACGACGATGCCGGCGATCAGCGCGAGGCCGGCGAACACCGTCCCGACGGCCTTGATCGCCGCTTCTTTCGCCTGCGGCACGAACATGAGGACGATCGCGCCGATCAGCGGCAGGAACGTCGTGAGGCTCAGCCCCCAGTCGTCGAACCAGTCCATAAGCCCTGTCCAATCCTCCCTAGGTGAGCGCTATCGCGGCGACGAACACCGCGACCGCCGCGAACAGCACCGCCGCATACCGCTGGACGTTCCCGGTCTGTATGTACCGCAACAGGCCGCCCGACGCGCCCGTGATGCCGGCCGCGCCGTTGACTGCGAAGTCGACGACGTCCTGGTCGATCGTGTACGCCACCTTGGCGCCGCCGAGGGTCGCCGTCGCGGTCCCGTTGACGATGCCGTCGATGACCTTCTGGTTGATCCAGTACGCGACCTTCGCCCACGAGTACTGGATGGGCCGGACGATCCCTCGGATGTAGAGGTCGTCCATGTAGTACTTGTTCTCGACGAACCGGTACGCCCATGCGAAGGGACCGCCGAGGATGTCGATCCGCATCCGTCCCCTCGCCCAGACCTGCCAGCCGATGAAGATTGCGGCGAGCGCGAGCAGGACGGAGGCGGCGGGGAGGATCAGGTTGTAGAACGGGTCGAACCCGTGGAGCTCGTGGCCCGGGAGGTGGAGCCAGTCGTGGACCGGCCCGATCACCGGGATCCCGAGGAACCCGACGGTCACGGACGCGATCGCCAGCACCCACAGCGGGGTCACCATCGAGCCGGGGCCCTCGTGCGGATGTCCGTGGCCGCGGTACTCGCCCCAGAACGTCTTCACGCACGCGCGCGTCATGTAGAGGGCCGTGAGGAACGCCGTGACCAGCGCGGAGACCAGGACGATCCAGGCAGTGGCGCGATGACCCTCGCTGGCCGCCCGCAGCGCGCCGCCGATGATCTCGTCCTTCGAGAAGAACCCCGCGAGCGGGAAGATCCCCGCGAGCGCGAGCGAGCCGATGATGAACGTGCGGAACGTGTGCGGCATGTACTTACGCAGCCCGCCCATGTCGCTCATGTTGTTCGAGTGCACCGCATGGATCAGCGAGCCGGACCCGAGGAACAACAGCGCCTTGAACATCGCGTGCGTGAAGAGGTGGAACACGCCGGCGGTGTAGGCGCCGACGCCGAGCGCCGCCATCATGTAGGCGAGCTGGCTGATCGTGGAGTAGGCCAGGACGCGCTTGATGTCGTCCTGCACGAGCGCGAGGACCGCGGCCATCAGCATCGTGATCGAGGCGATGATCGCGACGACGTCGAGGGCCGCCCCGGCATGCTCGAACGTCGGGAGCATGCGGGCGACGAGGTAGACGCCGGCGACGACCATCGTCGCGGCGTGGATCAGGGCCGACACGGGGGTGGGCCCGGCCATCGCGTCCGGCAGCCACACGTGCAGCGGGAACTGGGCCGACTTCCCGACCGCGCCGCAGAACAGCAGGAGGGCCGCGACCGTCAGGGCCGTCCCGCCGATCTCGCCCTCCTCGGCGAGGTGGTTGATCTCGCCGACGTTGAACGTCCCTGCGAGGACGAAGAGGGCGAAGATCCCGAACATGAAGCCGATGTCGCCGACGCGGGTCGTGATGAACGCCTTCATCGCGGCCGACGAGTTCTCCTTCTCCTCCCAGTAGTGACCGATGAGGAAGTAGGAGCAGACGCCGACG
>DASQEJ010000250.1:0-2412 GCA_035633715.1 Actinomycetota bacterium
GGCGACGCCATGCCAGAAGGCCTGCGAGCGTCCGACACGACGGGGAATCGCAGGACACAGGGCGCCCGTGCTTGAGGACCGGTTACCCGCGCTCCCCATGATGGCGGGGGCGTATCCCCGGTCGGCCCACAGAGGCGGTCGTAAACGTGGCGCGTGAGGTCTTCTCGCTCGACCGCAACTGGCTCTACGGCGGAAGGGCCGTACCCGGATGCGCCGATCCCGGGTTCGACGACTCCGGTTTCGAGCGCGTCACGATCCCGCACGCCAACCGCACCTTCCCGTGGCACGGGTTCGACGACGGAGAGTACCAATTCGTCTCCGTCTACCGCCGGCGCTTCACGCCCCCCGAAGTCGCGGCCGGCCGGCGAGCCTTCGTGGATTTCGAGGGCGTGATGACGGCCGCGACCGTAACCGTCAACGGCGAGACGATGGGCGAGCACCGTGGCGGCTACACCCCGTTCTCCTTCGAGATCTCCGGCTGCGTGCGATGGGGCGAGGACAACGTGTTGGCGGTGGAGGTTGATTCGACCGAGCGGGAGGACATCCCGCCGTTCGGGGGCAACATCGATTACCTGACCTTCGGCGGCATCTACCGGGGGGTCGCGCTCCGGATCGTACCCGACAGCTTCATCGAGAACGTCTTCGCGAAACCGGTGGACGTGCTGGGAGAGGACCCTCGGGTGGAGGTCCGCTGCTTCCTGAACGCCCGCAACGCCCCGAAAGCCCCGTCGAGGTTGACGGCGCAGCTTCGCGACGGAGCGCGCATGGTCGCCTCGGCGAGCCGCGAGGTGAGGCCGGAGGAAGGGGATTCGGTATGGGATCTCGTTCTGGGCGAGATCGGACCCGTCGAACTGTGGGACACCGAGAACCCCAAGCTCTACGAGGTGGTCGTTCGGCTCCACGAGGGCGAGGTATGCACCGACACGTACGTCGTGCGCGTCGGTTTCAGGGAGGCGCGGTTCACGCCGGAAGGTTTCTTTCTCAACGGCAGGCGCCTCAAGCTGCGCGGCCTGAACCGGCACCAGACCTACCCCTACGTGGGGGGGGCAATGCCCGCCCGGGTGCAGCGGCGGGACGCCCAGATCCTCAAGAACGAGCTCAAGTGCAACGTCGTCCGTACCTCGCACTACCCGCAATCCAGGCACTTCCTGGACTGCTGCGACGAGGTGGGCCTTCTGGTCTTCGAAGAGATTCCCGGCTGGCAGCACATCGGCGACGAGGGCTGGAAAGGCCTCGCCTGCCGGGATGTGGAGGTCATGATCCGGCGCGACTGGAACCGCCCCTCGATCATGCTCTGGGGCGTGCGGGTCAACGAGTCGCACGACGACCACGACTTCTACGCGCGAACAAACCGGATCGCCCACGAACTGGACGATTCGCGCCAGACGGGCGGCGTCCGCTACCTCTTCGAGTCGGAGTTGCTCGAGGACGTGTTCGGCATCAACGACTTCGACCCGAACACCATCACACCACCACGCCACCCGCTCTACCTGAACACGGAGTTCGTCGGGCACATGTTCCCGACTAAGCCCATCGACAACGGTGAGCGCACGCAGGAGCACGCGCTGCGCCACGCCCGCGTTCACGAGATGCTAGGAGCGGACGACCGCTTCGCCGGCGGCATCGGCTGGTGCGCCTTCGACTACAACACCCACGCCAACTTCGGCTCGGGCGACCGGGTCTGCTACCATGGGGTGTCGGACATTTTCCGGATTCCCAAGCCGGCCGCGGGTTTCTACAAGTCGCAGTGCGACCCCGAAGAAGAGGTCGTGCTGGAGCCGGGCTTTAGCTGGTCTATCGGCGACAGCTCCGATTACGGGGGCCACGGCGAGGGCGTCATTTTCTCGAACTGCGACCGGCTAATCGTGTACATCGCCGACGAATTACAGGCGGAACTGGTACCGGACCGGGACCGCTTCGGCAACCTGCCGCATCCGCCCTTCTTCTTCTCGGCGCTAAGCGGTACCGCGCCTTGGCGGCGGGCCTGGGGCGACATTCGGATCGACGGGTACCTCGAAGATCGCAAGGCCGCCTCGCGCACGCTCTCGTCTAAGGGCGTGGATCAACAATTCTGCGTTGAGTCGGACGACCCGGACCTTCTCGGCGACGGCCTCGACGCTACGCGCTTGTTCCTGCGCGTGACGGACGAGTTGGGTGCTCCGCGCCCCTTCGCCACCGGCGCCGTCGCGCTGACGATCGAGGGACCGGGCGAGATAGTGGGGGAGAACCCCTTGGCGCTCTTCGGTGGGGTCGGCGCCGTCTGGGTGAGAACAAAGGAAGCTGAGGGCACCATCGTCCTTCGGGCAAAGCATCCCGTTCTGGGCACAAGGACGATTCGCATACAGGTCAAGGGAATGTCGCTCGATGCGGTCGAGGTCGGATTCGGCACGGAGTAAAGTTGCCTGTGACCTT
>DASQEJ010000251.1:0-6934 GCA_035633715.1 Actinomycetota bacterium
CCGGTGATGAACGGGTTGCGTATGTGTGAGTGGGGCCCGAGCGTCGTCGGGTTCTCCGGCTGGGTGATGTCCCAGATCTGCCCCTCTTCGAGGCAGGCCGCGCCCGCGACCCCGCGCGGGTTCTGCGCGACGTTGCTGGTCTGCCTCCCGAGCGGGCTCTGCTTCTGATCCTCGTAGTAGGCGGTGATGTCGTGGCAGCCGATCGCGCCGGTCCCACCACTCCCGATGGTGCCGCGGAACGGAAGCGTGTCGCCGTCGAGGAACTGCTCCTTCAACACACGCGCGTTCGCCGGGGCCTTGTCCGGGATCTCCACGATCGAGATGCGCGCGTGCGGGATCGTGCAGCGGGGACCTCCGAAGTCCGACGCGCCCGCCGGGGTCGGGCTCGATCCGGTCGGGTACGAGGACACGTAGATGATCGCGCGACGGTCGTCCTGGTCGCGGATCGTCGTGTGCGTATGGGACCCGCAGGCCGTCGGCACCGAGGCGATGTGGACCGGGGTCTCGGGCCGCGACACGTCGAAGATGCGCAGGCCCTCGAAGCCCGGCTGGGCCAGGCTCCTCGCCGCGGTCGGACATTCGGGCTGTGGGATCTCGGGGGTGCCTTCACACGCCGGGACGCCGGACGCGATCGGCGTGTCCTGGCTCGTCGCGCATTCGGCCGTCGTCTGTGGACGGTCGATCGACAGGATCAGCAGAAGGCGATCCTCGGCCCTGTAGAACGACACGTCGTTCTGGGGGCCGCGGCACTGGACCTCGCTCACCAGAACGGGGTTGTCCGGGTCCTTGACGTCGAAGAGCCGGAACCCGTTGTAGTTCCCCGCGGCGGCAAGCTCCTGGTGCGGCCCCCGCACCCCGCCCTCCTTCCAGAACGCGAGGTCGGAGTTCGTCCGCCCCGGGTTCGAGACGTTGGCGGTGTGGAACATGTTGGGGCTCGCGAGGTCCGCGTTCCCGTGAGACGAGCCGTAGGCGCCGCCGCTGAAGTCCTCGTAGTCCTTCCCGCCGTCGTCTTCCGGGTGCGCCAGTGCGAACGTGGGCAGCGCCAGCAGCGCCGCGGCTATCGCAAATACGAGCCGCCGGCGCGTCCCGCGGCGCGCCGGTCGATCGTGTTCCTTCCTCACGTGTGACCTCCTCTTCCGCCCTGCACTCCGTCCGACCGCGCGGCGACGCAGGAGTGAAGAAGAGGTTGGAAACGATCCGTGGCCCGCTCCTCAGCCGATGCGCCCGCGCGACCATGCGACTGTATTGCTGGCCGAAATGAGCGTCAATAGGAGCTTGGTCTGATTTGTCCGAACTATCCGTTACGGACGAAAAAACTTCTCGATCGGCCGAGCGGCCATCAGCCTTCGACGTATTCGAGCCAGTCCGAGTACTTGTCGTCCTCGCCCTTCACGATCTGGAAGTACTTCTGCTGCAGGGCCAGCGTGACCGGGCCCGGCTCGCCTATCACCCGTCCGTCGACCTCTCGGACCGGCGTCACCTCGGCGGCCGTGCCCACGCAGAACATCTCCTCCGCCAAATACAAATCGGCGCGGGTCAGCAGCCTCTCGAAGACCCGCATGCCCATGTCGGCCGCGATCGAGATGACGGAGTCACGCGTGATCCCCGGCAGCGGTCCGGCCGCGAGCGGCGGCGTCAGCAGCTCGCCGTCGCGCACGATGAAGAGGTTCTCGCCCGTGGCCTCGGAGATGTAGCCCTGGGGGTTCAGCATGATGCCTTCGTCGAAGCCCTTGTCGAGGGCCTCGACCTTCGCCAGCACGGAGTTGACGTACGCGCCGGTGACCTTCGCCTGCGGCGGGATGATGTTCGGGTCGTGCCGGCGCCACGACGACACCGTCATGCGCACGCCCTTGGTCAGGGCCTCCTCGCCGAGGTACGTCCCCCACGGCCACACCGCGATGCAGACGTCGACCGGGTTCCCCTGCGGGTTCACGCCGATCTCCCCGTAGCCGCGGTACGCGATCGGACGCACGTAGCAGGACCGCAGGCCGTTCACGCGGACGAGCTCGCGCGTCGCCTCGACCAGCTGGTCGACCGGGTACGGGACGTCCATCATGAAGATGCGCGCGGAGCGCTCCATCCGCTCGAAGTGATCGCGCAGACGGAAGATGGCGGGCCCCCGCGCGGTCTCGTAGCACCGCACGCCCTCGAACACGCCGGTCCCGTAGTGGAGCGCGTGGCTCAGCACGTGGATCTTGGCGTCCTCCCACGCGACGAGCTCGCCGTTCATCCAGATCTTCTCAACCGCCTGTATCGGCATCCTCGAAGCTCCTAGGAGTCGACCGTGATCAAGCGGGCGTCTCTGAGGCCGGCCTTCGAGACGATCCCTTCGAGCACATCCTGAGGTATGGGTGAGTCGACCGCCAGCCCCATGAGGGCCTCGCCCCCGACGGTCTGCCTGCCGACCTGCATGTTCGCGATGTTGATCTCGGCCTCGCCGAGAAGCGTCCCTACGATCCCGACGACGCCCGGCCGGTCGACGTAGCGGAAGAACGCCATCACCGGCGCGAACGCCATGTCGAGGTCGTATCCGTAGACCCGGACCAGCCGTTCCGTGTCGCGCTTGCCGACGAGCACGCCCGCGACCGACACGGTCTCGTCCTGCGACGACGCCCGCACCTCGATGAGGTTCACGTAGTCGAGGGACTGCGACGACTTCGACTCCTCGATCGCGATCCCCCGCTCCTTCGCGAGCAGGGGCGCGTTGACGAACGTCACCGGTTCGTGCACGACTGCCGAGAACGCCCCCTTGAGCCCGGAGAGCGTCAGGGCTCGAGTGTCCTGGTCGCCGAGGCCCCCGTGGTACTCGAAGCGGAGCGACTCGATCCCCGACCCCGACAGCGCTACGGCGACGCGGCCGAGGCGTTCGGCGAGCTGGACGTACGGGCGAACGGGCTCGGGGATGTCGGGGCCGATGTCGATGTTGACGGCGAACGGCACGAAGTCGCCGCGCAGCGCGAGCAGCACCTGCTCGGCGATCGCCATGCCGGCCTTGTCCTGGGCCTCCGCCGTCGAAGCGCCGAGGTGCGGCGTCACGACGACGTTGGGGAGCGAGAACAGCGCGTGCTCGGTGACGGGCTCGCCGTCGAAGACGTCCACGGACGCGCCCGCGACGATCCCGGCCTGCAACGCCTCGACCAGAGCATTCTCGTCGATGATCCCGCCGCGGGCGGTGTTCACGACGCGGACGCCGGGCTTGCACGCCCTCAGCTCGTCGATTCCCACGATTCCGACCGTGTCGGGCGTCTTCGGGAGGTGCACGGTGAGGAAGTCGGCGCGGGCGCAGACCTCGCGCACGTCCTCCAGCAGCTCGACGCCCATCTGGGCCGCCCGCGGGGGCGCCACGTACGGGTCGTACGCGACGAGCCTCATCCCGAACGCGCTCGCCCGCTGAGCTACGAGCGTCCCCACCCGGCCGAGGCCGAGAATTCCGAGGGTCTTGCCGTGCAGCTCCACGCCCTGCCAGCGCTCGCGCTCCCACGATCCGGAGACGAGGGCCGAGTGCGCCTGCGGCACGTTGCGGGCCTGCGCCAGCATCAGCGCGAGCGTGTGCTCGGCCGCCGACAGGACGTTCGACTGCGGTGCGTTGACGACGAGCACGCCGTGGCGGGTGGCGGCGTCCACGTCGACGTTGTCAAGGCCGATGCCCGCCCGCCCCACGACCTTCAGGTTCCTGCCGGCCTCCAGGAGGTCGGCGGTCACCTTCGTCCCCGACCGCACGACGAGGGCGTCGTACTCGGGGATCGCTTCGAGCAGCTCTTCGGGCGAAAGCCCCGCCCGCACGTCCACGTCGACGTGCTCGCGCAGCCGCTCGAGGCCCGCAACGGACAACTTTTCGGAGATCAAGACCCGCATCCGGGCGATCGTACAAGTAGAGTTGCGGCATGGCGGCTAGAGAGCTTCGACCCCTGCGGGTCGGCGAGATCATCGACGCGGCGCTGAAGGTCTATCGCCGCAACGTCCTGACCCTCTGGAAGATCATCGCGGTGGTGGTCGTGCCGGTGAACCTCGTCGGCGCGCTCCTGCTGTTGTCGGTGTTGCCGACGGACTTCTTCGACGACTCGTTCGGCGCGACGACGTCGCTCACCACCAGCGAGCAGTGGAGCATCCTCGCCGCGAGCCTCGTCGTGGGGCTCATCGGCGCCGCTACCGTGATCGCGGCGACCGCCGCCTGCCTGAAGGTCGTCAGCGACACGTACATGGGCCGGTCCTCGGATGCGCGCTCGTCGCTTGCGTTCGCGACGCGGCGACTCCATTCGCTGCTCTGGGTCGTCTTCCTGACGGTGCTGTTGATATTCGTCATAGCGCTCCTGGCGGTGCTCACGGCTCTCGTGGCGGGCCCGCTCGCGATCGTGTTCGCCGTCCCGATCATCTGGCTCTACGTGGCGTGGAGCTTCGCCACACCCGCGCTCCTGGTCGAGGGCACGAGGGGGAGGGCGGCGCTCGGCCGGTCGTTCAACCTCGTGAGGGGCCGTTGGTGGCCGGTGTTCGGCGCGCTCGTCCTCGGCATGATCATCACTTGGATCGTGGGCATCGGGATCGGGGCTCTGCTGAACCCGCTGATCGACAGCGCCGACTCGTTCACGACCGCGGTGCTGTACGACGCCGTCGCACGTTCGATCTCGGCGATCGTCACGACGCCGTTCTCGGCCGCGCTCGTCGGCATCCTCTACTTCGACCTCCGCGTGCGGAAGGAGGGCTTCGACGTCCAGCTCCTCGCGGAGCGGATCGGCGAGCCCGGTCCCGCCGCCGGAGCGCTGCCGCCGGAGGCGGGACCGCAACGCTGACCTCCGTCGCGCTGCAGGCGCCCGACGCCGAGACCGCTCGGCGAACCGCCGCAGAGATCCTCTCCGAGAGCCGCTTTCGCACGGGCGGGGACCCGCCGCGGCCGCTGAGGGGGCTTTTCGAGAGCATCGGCGACGGCCTCCGCAAAGTGTTCGAGCCCTTGATCGACGGCATGCAGCGCGCCGTGGGCGGTCCCGGTGAGTTCTGGCTCCTCGTCGCGATCCTCGTCGTCCTCGCTTCGATGCTGTTCGCCGCGTCGCTGAGCCGCCGCCGCGCTGCTCGGGCGCCGGCGGCGAGAAGCCCTGCGCTCCGCACGGTCGATCCCGGGCCGCTCGAGGCCGAAGCCGCCGCTGCGGAGGCCGCCGGTGACTTCGCGCGTGCGATCCGGCTCCGCTTCCGCGCCGGGATCGTCCGGCTGGCCCGCGCCGGGGTCGTCGAGGAGCGCGCGTCGCTGACCTCCGCGGAGATCCGCATGCACGTGCGCGCACCGGAGTTCGACGAGATCGCCTCTTCGTTCGACCGCATCGTCTACGGCCGCCGCCCCGCGACCGCGGCCGACGCCGCTGCCGCGCGCGAGCGGTGGCAGCGCGTGCTGGCTGCGAGCCGCGCTCGGTGAGAGCCCGCGCCGTCCCGCTCCTCGCGGTCGCGGCCCTCGTCGTCGCGCCCGCACCCGCGCTCGCCCAGTCGGGACCCGATTCGTCGTCGTACACGACCGGGCCGAACGGCCTGGCCGCCTACGCGTCGCTGCTGGAGCACTTCGAGTTCGACGTGGGCCGGCTGCGCATCCCGCTCGCGCAGGCGTCTCTCGACGGGGCTCAGACGATCGTGTTGCTCGACGCCCCCGCTCTGGAGCCGGCCGCGGCGGGGATCCTCCGGGACTTCGTGGATGGCGGGGGGCGGCTCGTGACGGGAGGGGCGTCGCCGTCGTGGATCGACGAGCTCGTGCCCGACCCTCCGTCCTGGGACACCACGACGTCCACCCAGTGGGCGGCCCCAGCGCCGGGGCCCGGGGGCGCCACGACGCTGGAGAGCGCGGCCGAGGGACGGTGGACCGATCCCGGTGAAGGCACGACCGTCGCCGGGGACGTCTACGACGCGCTCGCGGTCGAGGTCGAAGTCGGAGAAGGCGTGATCACGTTGCTGGCGGACGCGTCACCGCTCCAGAACCGTCTGCTCGACCATGCCGACAACGCCGCCTTCGCGGTGGCTCTCGCGGGTGAGGCGCCGCGGCCGGTCGTGTTCGTCGAGAGCGTCCACGGCTACGGCCCGCCGCGGGGGCTGAGCGCGTTCCCCGCTCCCTGGCGATGGTCGTTCGGAGGCTTCGTGCTGGCCGCGGCGCTGTGGATGTGGTCGCGCGGCAGGCGTCTCGGCCCGCCGGAGGAGACCGAAAGGGTGCTGCCGCCTCCGCGCCGCGCGTACGTCGAGGCGCTCGCCGCTACACTCGCCCGCGCTCGACGGCGCGAAGGGGGCAGCGGGTGAAGGCGTGGCGGGACTTGATCGCACACGAGGTCGCGAAGGTCGTGGTCGGCCTCGAAGACGCGGTGGACACGCTGTTGTGCGCGGTCGCGGCCGGCGGCCACGCGCTGCTGGAGGGGCCACCCGGCGTCGCGAAGACGCTGCTCGCGAACGCGCTAGCGCGGGCGCTCGGCGTCGAGTTCGCCCGCATCCAGTTCACCCCCGACATGCTCCCGTCGGACGTCACGGGGTCGATGACGCTGCGGGGGTCCGACCTCGTCTTCCGGCCGGGCCCCGTCTTCACGAACGTCTTGCTGGCCGACGAGATCAACCGGACGCCTCCGAAGACGCAGGCCGCCCTCCTCGAAGCGATGCAGGAGCGGCGCGTGACGATGGACGGGGCACCGCACCCCCTCCCCGACCCGTTCCTCGTCGTCGCTACGCAGAACCCGATCGAGTACGAGGGGACGTATCCGCTGCCCGAGGCGCAGCTCGACCGCTTCGCGGTGAAGGTCGAAGTCGGGTACCCGTCGGAGGACGACGAGGGGGCGATCCTGCTGCTACGTCACCACGGCGTCGCGCCCGCGACGCTCGAGGACGTCTCGCCGGTCCGGAGCGAGACGTCGTGGTCCGAGCTGCGCTCCCAGGTCGACTCGACGACGGTGTCCGTCGAGGTCGCGGTGTACGTCGCCTC
>DASQEJ010000252.1:0-2044 GCA_035633715.1 Actinomycetota bacterium
CCGCGCTCCTTGGCCTCGTCGACGATCCGCTCGGCCTCGCGCTCGGCGGCGTGGACGATCTCGGTCCGGGACAGGAGCCGGTCGCGCTGTTCGCGAGCCTCGGCGACGATCCGCTCGGCCTCCTTGCGAGCCCGCGACAACAGCTCGTCGCGATCGCGGGTCATCCACCGCGCCTGGCGTACCTCGTCCGGTACCTCTTCCTTCATCTGGGCGAGCATCTCGAGGAACTCGTCCCGGTTGATGACGACCGAGGACGACAGCGGGACGGACTTCGCCTCCTCGATCAACACCTGCATCTCGTCGATCCGTTCGATGAGGTCCATTAGGCGGCGGCTACCTTTCCGGGTGTTCCAGAGAGTTGGTGGAGTGAGGCCCCTAAGCATGCCACGTCGCCGCGTCTCGAAAGCGGGCCGGGCGGGCGGGCTCAGTCCCCGAATCGGACCTTCAGGGCATTCGCGACACCCTCCGGCACGAGCCCGTCCACGGACCTGCCGTAGCGCGCTACCTCTCTCACGAGGCTCGACGACAAAAACGCCCACGACGCCTTCGCCGGGACGAAGAACGTGTCGAGGCCGGGGGTGAGGGCCTCGTTCATCTGGGCCATCTGGAGCTCGTAGTCGTAGTCGGAGACGGCCCGCAGGCCCTTGACGACGACCGAGACCCCCCGGCTGCGAGCGAAGTCGACGAGGAGTCCGTCGAACGAGGTCACCTCGACGTTGTCGAGATGCCCGAGCGCGTCCCGCAAGAGCTCGACGCGCTCGTCCGCGGAGAACAGCGGCTGCTTCGAAGGGTTGACGATCACCGCCGCGAGGACGCTGTCGAAGTGCTTAGCGGCTCGCTCGATGACGTCGACGTGCCCGTTCGTCGGCGGGTCGAAGGAGCCCGGGCACAGCGCCGCCGCAGTGCCCGGCAATCAGGCGTCCTCTTCTTCCTCGTGGCTGAAGACGAGGATGCGGGACTGCCCGTACTCCCTCTCCCACATCAGCTGGAGGCCGAGCGGCTTGAGCTTTCCCTCCTTGGCCGGGCGGTGGACGACGATCCGGCCCTCGTCGGAGAGGAACCCGTTCATCACGAGGGCCTCGAGGTCCGTCCGCACGGTCGCGAGCGGCATCGAATAGGGCGGGTCGAGGAACACGAGGTCGACGCGGTCGTCGGCCCCGAACTGCAGCGTCGACGCGACGTCGGCCCACGTGACCTCGGCCTTCGAGCCGAGCCCGGTCGTCTCGATGTTCTCCTCGAGCTTCACGATCGCGTCCCGGGCGCTCTCGACGAAGCGGGCGCTCTTCGCCCCCCGTGACAGCGCCTCGAGCCCGAGCGATCCCGAGCCGGCGTAGAGATCGAGCACGACGAGGCCCTTGAGCTCGCCGAGCGACGAGAACACGGCCTCTTTCATCCGGTCGGTCATCGGCCTGGTCCCGAGGCCCGGGGACTTCAGCCGGCGGCCTTTGGCTTTGCCCGCTATGACTCTCATGCCCCCAACCTATCCAACCCGAGCGGCCCGCGTCAGCCGGGCGCCGCCGCGACGTCAGCCGGAGTGGACGACGTCGAGGGCCTGGTCGGGGAAGCGCGCATGCATCTCGCGGGCGAGCTCGGCGTTCTCGTAGGAGCGGAGCTCCGGGTCCTCGTCCAGGATCGCGACGGCCATCGAGCGGGCCTTTTGGACCACGTCCTGGTGCTCGAGGACCCTCGCCAGCTTCAGCTGGGGCATGCCCGACTGCCGCGCGCCGAACAGCTGGCCCTCGCCGCGGTGCCTCAGGTCCACGAGCGCCAGCTCGAACCCGTCGCCGCTCTCCTCCACCGCGTGCAGCCGCTCGGCCGCGAGCGCGATCGCGGGATCGGCCTTCGTGAGGTCGAGGTCGGTCGCGAGGACGCAGTAGGAAGCGTGACCGCCTCGGCCGATCCGGCCGCGCAGCTGATGGAGCTGCGCGAGGCCGAAGCGGTCGGCGTCCTCGATCAGCATCACGGTCGCGTTCGGGACGTCGACGCCCACCTCGATGACGGTCGTCGCAACGAGCACGTCGGTGGCGCCGTCGCGGAACGCCCC
>DASQEJ010000253.1:0-3238 GCA_035633715.1 Actinomycetota bacterium
CAGCGTCGCTTCACCTCGAAGCTCCCGTCGTTCACGATCTGGAGCCAGCGGTCGCCCTTGCTGGTGTCCCCGCCGCCGTCCTCCGAGTCACCCTCGTCGCCGGGCGTGTAGACCCGGCCGATCGAAGCGTGGAAGATCCGCTTCCCGTCGGCGGAGTAGTTGTTCTCGTGCGGGGTGTCGCCGGACTCGAACGACCGCAACCGCTGGCCCATCGCGACCTGAGTTCCGTCCGGCAGCGTCTCGTCCACCATGCTGAACTCGATCACCTGTCGCGCGGTGGAGTCCGAGACGACCAGGCGCCGGCCGTCGGGCGAGAGCCCCATGTGGTCGGTGCGGTAGCCGTCCATCTCGGCCTCCGCGACGATGCTGCCGGCATCGCCCGCCTCGCCCCCCGCCGCCGCCTTCGCTACGTCGATCCACACGACATCGCGCAGGCTCGGACGCGAGACCGCGAGGTACTTCCCGTCGAGAGTGGTGAACGCGTCGTCGACGTACTGGTCGTGGCCCTCGCCGACCCCCTGCTGGATGGCGTAGTAGTACGCCGCTCCGGCAGGGTGGCTCTCGGACGGAGTCTTCACGTGCTGCAGCTCTTCGTCCCGGTCGGGCACGACGTTGATCGTCGTCAGCACCTCGCGTGACCGGGCGTCGACGATCGTCGCGGTGCCGGCCCAGTTGTTGCTGACGACCATCACGCGCCGCGTGCCGAGCTGCCGGGCCGCCGTGTCCTCTGCGGGGGCCGGCGATGCCAGGAGGGTCGCTGCAAGGGCGGCCGCGGCGGTCAGCACGAGGCCCAACACGAGCCGACTGCTCCGTGCGCGCACGCTACCTCCCGTGAAGACGAACCGACCCGTGAACAAGGCTACATGCCTTGACACGCTCAAGGGTCTAACGCGATAGTTCGTCAAAACCCGTTAGGAGGAGGAGAGCCATGCAGCACGACTCGTCGGACCAGGTGGTGGAGATCGCGATCTTCAAGACGAAGCCGGAGGTGACCCGGGACCAACTGTTGGAGACGGTCGACGCCGTGTCCGGATGGGCCCAGGCGCAGCCCGGCTTCGTCTCCCGCGACCTCACCTACTCGGCCGAGAGCGACAGCTGGATCGACGTCGTCTGGTGGGAGAGCCTCGACGCCGCTCACGCGGCGGCGGAAGCCGCTATGACGTCGGAGTCGTGCGCGCCGATGTTCGCCGCGATCGACCTCGAGGGGACCCAGATGCTCCACGCCGAGCGCGTCGTTCCGACGGTCGTTGCGGAAAGGGCGCCGGTTGACGCTTGAGGTCGCGGCGTCGCGCTCGGCGGTGCTCGACCCCGACTCGATCCTCGACGAGCTCGCCCGGCTCGACCCGCACCTGAACGAGGAGGCGTATTACTCGGAGCGCGCGCTCTTCTACAACCCGGGTCGATCGGTTCCGTTGGGCGTGATCTTCGCCGCGGTCAAAGACCACGACGGCCCGAACGACAAGCGCTCCCGGTTGTCGCGGCCCGAAGTCTTCCGGTTCGCGTTCCAGCTGCCTCGACCGGAGTACGAGCGACGCTTCGGCCGGCCTCCCCCTCGTCCCGCCAAGGGCGAGGTCGTCACCATCGACCACGACCCGAGCGTGCTCGACGAGCTCACGCCGCATCCCGTCTACGCGTGGATGCGGTGGGTGCAGATCCTGTGTCCGACGCGGCCGGCCTTCGACTCGCTTCTGCCCCCGCTGGAGGAGTCCCTGGCGTCGGTCCGGGCGCGGTGGGACGCGAGAGCCTCGTCGCGATGATCAAGGTGACGTGGGAGTGGCTCGGCCAGGGCCCGGCCCTCGATCTTGCGGACACGGTCACGATCGAGGACGGCGAGGAGCACGACCTGATCGCCTCCGCCGGCGACTACGAGCGCTGGGCTCGGATCGAGGCACGGTTCGTGCCTGCGTCTCTGGCCGGATCGCTGGCGCGCAGCCGGCGGGAGCTGATCGAGCTTCGAACGGTGGTCAGGGACGTGGTCGAGGCCGTCGCCGACGGCCGATCGCCGGCCCGGTCGGCCATCGCGCGTCTCAACCGGATCAGCCGCTCGTCTCCCGAATGGGTCGAGCTCGATCCCGGGTCGCTCGAGCTGCGCACGTCGACGTCCGGCCGGACGGTAGACCGGTTGCTCGCCTGGTACGCACGCTCGACGCTCGAGCTCGTCGCGAGCGAACGGGGCCGGCTCCGCCGGTGTCCGGCCCCCTCGTGCGGGATGTTCTATCTGAGCTCGCGCCCCGCGCAGCGATGGTGCTCGACGCAATGTGGGAGCCGAGCCCGAGTCGCACGCCACTACGCGCGCCACCAGGCGGAGCGTCACACGACGTAGCACCGGGGCAAAAGGGTCCGAACGGGCTATTGGCTCGATCGGACGCGCGGCGCATCGTGACAACCCGTAGGAGATCCGCCGAGGGGGTCATGTGAGCAACCGGCTTTTCCCGCGCTGCGCGCGTCTGGTCTGGGTCGTCGTGGCCGTCGCCCTCGCGGTTCCTCTCGTCGCTCAGGATCGCGCCGCCGGGTTCCACGCACCGGCGTGGCTCGAGCCGCTCCTCGACCAACCCGACTACACGCTGAACGTCGTGAGGGGCGACGGGTACCTCGCCTGGACCGAGGCCGCCGTGTGCTGCACCATCGAGCTGGGATACGCGAACGGGGGCGGCATCTCGCCGGAGGCGGCCCGCACCTTCAAGCTGTTGGTGCGCGGGCCCGGTGGCGAGGTCGAGCAGCTGAACCCCGAGGGCACATGGGCGATGGTCGGAGGCATCGACCGGGGCGTTCTCGCTTACGCGACGGGGCGGCGCCAGGCAGACATACGCCTGGTCGATCTCAAGACGCGCAAGCAACTGAGGTTGCCGCGCGGCGTGAACACGCCGCAGGTCGAATACGACCCGAGCATCTCGGGCAAGTGGCTCCTGTTCGGAAGGGTGATTCCCAGCGAGAAGGGCGACCTGTGGGACGACACCCGGGTGATCCTCACGAACCTGGAGACCGGCCGCTCGCGGGTGCTCACGCGCGGCAAGAACTATCGGACGACGACGTTTCCCGGTCAGGTCAACGGGAGTTGGCTCTCGTTCACGGCCTGCAAGTTCAACAAGTACGGCCCCAACTGCGGGGTCTCCCGATACCGGATCCCGACCGGTGCGACGACGAGCGCGAACCTCGACGGGTCCTGCTGTTACCACGGCGACCCGTACACGCAGAACTACATGGGCGCGGGGAACGTCTCTGCCTCGACGATCACCGC
>DASQEJ010000254.1:0-3071 GCA_035633715.1 Actinomycetota bacterium
AGCTGTCCGCGCCGGACGACTCGTTGACCGAGATGAAGTGGCGTTCGGTGATGGCGAAGATCCTGGCGCGACGTGGTGACGTCGACCAGGCCGTAGCACTCGTGCACGAGGCGGCGGCGATCGGCTCGGCGACCGGCTACCTCGACTGGTACGCGGGCGTGCTCGTCGACGTGGCCGAGGTCGAGGCCGTCGCAGCGCGAGCGCCGGAGGCGATCGACGCACTCCGGCGCTCTGCCGGGCTGTACGCCCGCAAGGGCAACGTGATCTCTGCGGCCGCCGTGGAGGGCCGCCTGCGGGAGGCGTCGCCCGCTTGAAGCCCTACCAGTGCGGCGGCTTCGGGAGGCCCTTGCGCTCGGCGCAGTCCGCGATCTGGTCGTAGTTCTCCCTGAACCACGCCACGAGCGCGTCCACCTGCGGGTTGCCCGTGTCCGGGATACGCACGGACTCGACGTCGCTGGAGATGTTCTCGGTCATGGCTCCTCCTCTTCGATGCGCCCGGAGGCGCGTGCCCTGAGAGGAGTATATGGAGGGGCTTGCCCTGATTCAGTTAGCCGGCTGACACCTACAGCAGGCCCTTCAGCTCCTCGTTCGTCAGACGGCGGAACTTGCGGCGCGCCCTCGTCCGATCGAGGACCGCGACCTCGAGACCGGCCGGCGTCGGCTCGCGGCCCTCGACCGACACCAGCGCGTCGTGGCCGAGTTTGAGGCCCGCCTTCAGGTCCGGGTCCTTCTTCGGGTACTTGTCCTTGAGGTAGGTGCCGAGGGCCTCGGCCTGACCGCCCATCGCGACCCACCCCTGCCGGTCGGTTACCGAGCCGTCGTAGAGGATGTGGAAGAGCTCGTTCGTCTCGGTGCGGTCGCCGACGGCCGCGACGAGGATCTCGCACTCGTACGGCTTCACCTCGGACGTGAAGATGTTGCCGAGCGACTGCGAGTACGCGTTCGCGAGCCCCTTCGCCGTCACGTCCTCGCGGGAGTACGAGTAGCCCTTCACGTCGACGAGCCTGATCCCGCCGATCCGGAGCTGCTCGAACTCGTTGAACCGTCCGACGCCGGCGAACGCCATGCGGTCGTAGATCTCGGAGATCTTGTGCAGCGTCGCGCTCGGGTTCTCCGCGATGAACAGGATGCCGTCGGCGTATTCGAGGGCCATGACCGACTTGCCGCGGGCGATGCCCTTGCGCGCGAAGTCGGCCTTGTCCTTCATGAGCTGCTCGGGCGAGACGTAGTAAGGGGTGGCCATGCGTCAGCTCTCCTGCGCCGGGCGGCGCACGTCGACGGTGTGGGTCTCGGGCAGGATCATCTGGTCTCGGCGCTCGGAGATGAGCTCCTGGAACAGACGCTCGATGTCGGGCTCGGCGATCTCGACGAGGCCGGCCGAGGTGATGGCGGCGACCGTCGGGTAGATCCCGCGCATGAGGTCGGGGCCCCCCGTGCCGACGTCCTCGTCCGCCGCGTCGAACAGCGCCTCGATCGCGACCTTCACGGCGTCGTCGCGGCTGAGGTCGGCGCGGAACCTCTTCTTCAGGCTGCTGCGGGCGTCCTTACCGCCCGACCCCGTGGCGTGGTAGTCGTCCTCCTCGTACCGGCCGCCGGTGATGTCGTACTTGAAGATCCGGCCCTGCTGGCGCCCCTCGTCGAACCCCGCGAACAGCGGCACGACCGCGAGGCCCTGCATCGCGGCGGGCAGGTTCGCCCGGATCATCTGCGAGAGCTTGTTGGCCTTGCCCTCGAGCGTGAGGCGCTCGCCCTCGACCTTCTCGTAGTGCTCGAGCTCGGTCTGGAAGAGCCTGACCATCTCGACGGCGGGCCCGGCGGCGCCTGCGATCGCGACCGCCGACATGTCGTCCGCGGCGAAGACCTTCTCGATCGAGCGATGCGCGATCTGGAACCCTTCTGTCGCCCGCCGGTCGCCGGCGACGATCACGCCGTCCGAGAACCGGAGCGCGAGCACGGTCGTGCCCTCGGGGACGTGGAGCGGCCCGTCGGCGTCCGCAGGGGGCAGGAGCTCCGGCGTGCGGGCCCTGAGGACCTCGGAGAACGAGGAGCCGGGGCCGTAGACGGGGAGGCGAAGGAGATCGGCGAGGGCCGAGTCGTCAGGGATCATGGGGCCGAAGATATTCGATTGCCCGCCGCAGGGTCGGCACGTCGTCCTCGAAGCGGCGTCGTTACCCGATAACTCTCCGCATCATTCTCCGCCCTTCTGGACGTATGAACGCACGAACTCCTCTGCATTGGCCTCGAGGACCTCGTCGATCTCGTCCAGCAGGTCGTCGACCTCGTCGGTCTTCGACTCGGTCTTCGTCTCCTCCGTCGCCTGGGGCGCGTCTTCTTGCTTCGGCTTCGGTTTGCGGGTCTGGTCGGCCATGCTGCTCACCTCTCCTTAAGCGTCAGGCCCGAATCGTACCCACCCGGTACGACCGAACCACGTATCAGTAGCGTCGGTCAGGCGCTGAGGTTCTTGAGGAGCGTCGCCGCATCGGGCGAGGCGTCGAAGAGCGCCTGGACCCGCTCCTTGGTCCCCCGGGTCGGCTCGAGCGTCGGCACCTTGCGCAGCGGCTCGTCGCCGACGTCGAAGATCAAAGCGTCCCACGACGCGGCGACGATCACGTTGGAGAACCGCCGCAGGCACTCGCCCCGGAAGAACGCCCTCGTGTCCTCGGGCGGATGGTCGATAGCGAACTGGACCTCCTCCTCGGACACGAGCCGCCGGATCTTCCCCGTCGACTCCATCTTGTTGTAGAGGCCCTTGTTCCTCTGGACGTCGTGGTACTGGAGGTCGATGAGCTTGAGCTTCGGGTGGTCCCAACCGAGCCCGTCCCGGTCCCGGTAGGCCTCCATCACCGACAGCTTCGCGACCCAGTCGAGGCGGTCCTTCAGCAGCATCGGATCGCGCTCGAGCGTCTCGAGCACGTCCTCCCACCGCTCTAAGACGTCGCCGCTCACCGGGTCGGTCTCGTTGTCCTGCGCGTACTTCTTGCAGAGCCTGAGGTACTCCCACTGGAGCTCGAGGGCCGAGACGGTTCGTCCGTCGGTGAGCTCGAACGTCTCGCTCAGCCCGGGGTCGTGGG
>DASQEJ010000255.1:0-3818 GCA_035633715.1 Actinomycetota bacterium
GCAGGGGCAACACGAGACGGAAGACGCCCGGCGCGGGCTCACGCCGTCGGTGCTCCATGGTGCCGGCTACTCGTGCACCTGCTCTTTGATCTGGAAGCTCACGCGCACGAGGACGCGGTAGACGACTTCGCCGTTCTCGACGAGGCCCTCGATGCGCTCGACCTCGAACGAGGTGAGCCCCTTCAACGTCAGGCTGGCGCGGTGCACCGCGCTCGCGACTGCGTCCTCGATGCTGGACCCGGTCGCGGTGAGGTCGATCGACTTCTCGACGGACATCCGGCCCTCCTGTCGTGCGGCTGGGGTCTTTTTATAGCGAAAAAAGAACGAAGCTCCCGGCCAGTTCGGGAGCTTCGTTCATCCTGCCAGAGGAGGTGCAGGTGTTGCCTTGGGAGGGTGGTGCGTTTTGGAGCTGGAGCTACGAGTCCTTCTGCAACGGTGAGACGAAAGTCGGCGTGCGGTAGCAGGTCACCGACGGACGGGCCCGGGAGGTCATCCGGCGACAGTCCTTCGCCAGTACGTCCCGGGAGATCGCCAGCCACCACTTGACCGCCGGAACGCTGAGCGACGCCTCCTTAGGCCCCGACATCCAGGCGCAAGATCGTTCGCTCATCGCTCCCAACCTTTCGGTCTCGGCGTTACCGGTTTGTTGCGGGGGGGTCCACTGCATTCGCTGGTCACGAGGTTCGTCATCTCGTGGCCACCTCCTGCCGTCCGCGGTCAGAAAAACACCCCCTGAGCAGCCCTAACGTCAGGAATGCCCGAATTTCACCGGATAAATTCCCGGGTCGGCGAGGACCCAAACAACCGGTCTCGGCGAGCTACACGAAGCCGCGGAGCTTGTCCGCGTTCGCCACCCGCTCGACGGCTATGTCGAAGGCCGCGTCGCGCAGCGACGTCTCCTTCTCGGCGGCCCGCGAGAAGACGTGGCTGGTCGCCTTCGTCATCCGTTTCTTGAGCTGGAAGTTGACGTCGTCCAGCTCCCAGCGGAACTGCTGGATGTTCTGGACCCACTCGAAATAGGACACCGTGACGCCGCCGGAGTTGGCGAGGATGTCCGGCGCCACCGTGACGCCGCGCTCGTGCAGCATCTCGTCCGCCGCCGGCGTCGTCGGGCCGTTCGCGGCCTCGACCACGAGCTTCGCCTTGATCCGGTCCGCGTTCTTCGTGTTGATCACGCCGTGGATGGCGGCCGGGATGAGGATGTCGCATTCGAGCTCGAGCAGGTCCTCGTTCGAGACCTCGGTCCCGCCGGCGAAGCCAGCCACCGACACCGCCTCCTTGACGTGCTCCGACAGCTTCGCGAGGTCGAGACCCTCGGCGTTGTACGTCCCGCCCCCGACGTCGGACACGGCCACGACCTTGGCGCCGGCCTCGGCCGCGATGGCGGCCGTCCAGTACCCGACGTTGCCGAAGCCCTGGATCGCGACGCGGGCGCCGTGGAAGTTGATCCCCATCCGCTTCGCGGACTCGCGTGCGCAGATGACGACGCCGCGGCCGGTGGCCTCCTCGCGGCCCGGCGACCCGCCGAGCTCGACGGGCTTGCCGGTGACGATGCCGGGCGTGTAGCCGTTCTTCTTGCCGTACTCGTCCATCATCCAGGCCATCGTCTGGGCGTTCGTCCCCATGTCGGGGGCCGGTATGTCCCGGGTCACGCCGATCAGGTGGGAGATCATCGAGGTGAAGCGACGGGTGAGCCGCTGCAGCTCTCCGGGCGACATCACCCCGGGCTCGCACTGGACGCCGCCCTTGGCGCCGCCGAACGGGACGTCGATGAGCGCGTTCTTCCACGTCATCAGCGCCGCCAGAGCGCGGACCTCGTCGAGGTCGGCGGACTCGTGGAAGCGGATGCCGCCCTTGTAGGGGCCGCGGGCGCCGTGGTGCTGGATGCGGAAGCCCCGGAACACGCGGTCGTTCCCGTCGTCCATCCGGATCGGGATCTGGACCGCGAGCTCGCGGTACGAGCTGGCCAGCACCTCGCGCATGTGGTCGGCGAGGTTCAGGCGATCCGCCGACCGGTGGAAGAAGTGCGTCGCCGCCTCGAACGGCGTCATGGCGTCGGTGACCTCGACCCGCCGCTTGCCCGGCGCGTCGATGGGCTCGGCGGCCTCCTTGACCTTGGTGTCCCGCGCTTCGGTTTGAGCCACGCCGCCCTCCCGCTTCTGCCCGCTCGCCGAGGCGACCGGTCGCCCCCTCGTCTGGCCGCTCGAGAGTGAGCCTACTTGGCGGGCGAGATCGCCTCCACGTGGCCCTCGGCGTAGGTCTTCACGACGGCGTCGCGGCGTCCCGAGAGGAAGCGCATCGTGTGCTCGTAGCCGTTCTCGATCAGCTTGCTCGTGTACTGCATCGACGCGAACGGCACGTAGAAGTCGAGCGACGGCGTCGGGATCATCACGAGCTTCACCTTGTCGGCGAGGAACGTCTGCTCGAGGACCATCCGCTGCGAGCGGGCGAGCGAGAACGCGTGCAGCAGGTAGTCGATCGGCCGGTTGAGCGGGCGGCGCTGGTGGCTGTGCGACGTCGAGTCCATGACGTAGAGGGTCTTGGCCCCCATGGCGATCGCCGGCGCGATCGGCACGTTGTTCGCAACGCCGCCGTCGATGTAGCGGACGCCGCCGATCTCGACGGGCGGGTAGATGCTCGGCATCGCGGTGGACGCGAGCAGCGGCTCGATGACCGGGCCGGAGGTGAACGTCTTCTCCGCTCCGCTCTCCAGCTCGGTCGCCACGATCCCGAGAGGGAGCTTGGCGTCCTCGAACTGCGGGGTCCCGAGGCGCCGCTCGACGACCTTACGGAGGCCGGTGTTCTCGAAGACCCGGTCGCCGCGGGCGAGAAAGCGCGCCCACTGGGCCCGGAAGCGGGCCTGCGGGAAGAGGTCCTGGTCGGTCATCGACAGCCACAGCCGCTCGAGCTCGGCCGGGCCCTCGGGGCCGGGGTTGAAGGCCGTGAAGGTCGCGTTGATCGCGCCGACGCTCGTCCCGACGACGAGGTCCGGCGCCACGCCGTGTTCGGTGAGGGCCTTGAGGGCGCCCACCTGGAGGGCGCCGAGGGGGCCGCCGCCCGAGAAGACGAAGGCGGCCCGGTCCTGGCGGCGCGCGGCGAGCCGGCGCAACCACTGAGCGCGTGAGGGATGGGCCCGTCCGGCGAACGTCACCTTGCAATGATCGGGCAGAACGAGCAGCTAAGTAAGCAGATTTCGCGGCTTTTCGGGGGCGCGGCTTCTCTCACTGAGAAATGCGTTACGCAGGGCGTGACGCATTCCTCAACGAGGAACGTGTCTCTCGGGAGTCGGCGAGGCGGTCCGGCTAGCGGGACGCCTTCTTGCGGGCCGCAGCGGCCTTCTTCGTCGCGGTCTTGCGGGCCGCGGCCCCCTTGGCGGCCGCCTTCTTCGTGGCGGCGCTGCCCGAGGCCTTCGCGTTGGTCGTCGTGGCCTTGGCGGCCTTCTTCGTCGCCTCGGCGGCCTTGCGGGACGTCGACTTGAGGGTCTTCATCTCCTTGGACGTCTTCACCGCGCCCGCGCCCTTGCCGGCGGTCTTGGCGGCGGTCTTGACGAGGGCGGTCCCCGCGGTGGCGGCGGCCTTGACGGCCTCCTTCGCGATCCTCGTCTGCTTCTTGGCGCGCTTGGCGTCCTTGGTCTTGGCGACGTCCTTGGCCGTCTTCGCGGCCTGGGAGACGGCCTTGGAGCCGACGGCCTTCAGGCTCTCGGCGGCCTTTCCGATCTGCTTTCGAGCGTCGGTGACCTGCTTGGCCGGTTTACGCGCCATCTGGAACCTCCCTTGATTGGTAGTCGCTGCCCGAGGCTACCCGGTACCCGGCGGCGG
>DASQEJ010000256.1:0-6818 GCA_035633715.1 Actinomycetota bacterium
ATCCCTCTTCCGGCTGTCGCCCGCTCAGGCGCGCGCCATCGTGGTCGTCTTCGAGGACACCTTCCGGCGGGCGTCGGGCTCCAAGGGCTGGGGCAAGCCCTGGTTCAACCAGCGCCACGGCTCCCCCTGGGGCATCGCCAAGAAGAAGGGCTTCTACGACCTCCCCGAGCCGCAGGCGGAGGCCCTCGAGTTCGCGCCGAACCCGGTCCTCGTGCTCGACCACGACGTGCTCGACACGACCACGACCGCGACGCTCAACTCGAACAACGAGAACGCCCGGTTCGGCCTCGTAGCCCGCGCCGTCGGCTACGGCGACTACTACGGCGCCTACCTCGGCCCCGAGGGCCTCACGATCTCGCGCTTCATGGTCAACCGCGAGGAGGTCGTCCGGCGCGTCCCGTTCGCCGTCGCTCCGAAGACCTCGTACGTGATCCGCTTCTCGGTCTCCGGACAAAGCCCGGTGACGCTGAAGGCGAAGGTGTGGAAGAAGGGCTCTCCGGAGCCGTCTCGGTGGACCGTCACGGGATCGGACGCCGAGCGCGACAAGCGCATCGAGAAGGCAGGAGCGTTCGGGTTCCTCTTCATGCACGACTCCGCGCGCGAGCGCGCGGCCCGCGTGAAGGTGTCGAAGCTGAAGGTCGAGTCCCCGCAGGCCGCGAAGGAGACGCCGCCCCGCGTGTCGTTCTCGTTCGCAGGCAGGCCGGAGAACGGCCGCATCCGTCTGGTCGCCAAGACCGACACGCCCGCCGCCGAGATCCGGTTCCACGTCGGCACGGACCCGCGGCTCCAGCGATACAAGTCGATCGCGCCCGACGAGCTGCTGTCGAAGCCGGGCGTCGCCAAGGCATGGGCCCCCGCGGCCGCGGCCGGACAGACGATGTACTGGCGGGTCGCGACGAAGACGAAGTCCGGCGACCGCACGCGGACGAGGATCCACGCGGTGCGCACCCCGGCCTCGGGCGACGAGGTGTCGTTCGGCTTCGGCTCGTGCACGCACTTCTGGCCGGTCAGCCGTTCGTTCGAGACCGCGGCCGGCATGAACCCGAACTTCTTCGCCCACCTCGGCGACCTCGGCTACCCGCAGGACGCGGAAGGCGGCGCGATGGCGTTTCGCACCGACTCGTTCCAGGACCGCTGGACCCGGATGCTCGCCCGCCGCAGCATGGCGCGGCTCCACGAGAAGGGTCACTGGATCTCGCTCCAGGACGACCACGACTACGGCGCCGACAACGCGTACCGCAGAGACGTGCGGCAGTTCACGATCGGGGCGTTCGACCAGATGTCGGGCAACCTCGGCGAGCGCCACTTCGACGTCCGGCAGGGAGACGTCCACGCGTTCTTCGTCGACGTCCACGTCGACGCGGACCACCCCTTGCTCGACGGGCCGAACCCGAGCCTGCTCGGCGCGACGCAGAAGTCGTGGCTCAAGCAGGCGATGCGCTCTTCGGACGCGGACCTGCTGGTCGTCTTCACGTCGATGCCGCTGTGGGGCACCGGGCTCGGCGAGGGGTCGTGGAAGGAGGGCTTCGCGGACGAGCGCCGCGAGCTCACCGACTTCTTCTTCGAGATGCAGGGGTTGCAGCGGCGTGTGCTCGTCTGCTCCGGCAACGCGCACGCGCAGTACGTGAACCGGCACTCGAACCCCCGCGGGGGCAAGGACCTGATCGAGTTCGTCTCGTCCGGCACGGACCGCATCGACTCGACCGAGGCGACGCAGCTCCCGATCCCGGCCGTCGACTCGGTGATCGACCGAACCCGCTCGAAGAAGCTGATCGACGCGTTCGGGCACGTGAGCCTGCAGGGCAGCGGCGCCGGACGCAAGGTCGTGTTGCGGGCGATCTCGTCGAAGACCGGCCAGAACGTCTGGGCCCCCATGGAGCTCGACCTGTAGGTCCGGGCACGCTTGCGAGGCGCGGCACGTAGGGTGAGGTGGCCCGGCGCCGACGCAGGTGGAGGACCCAGACATGCGATCTCTTGCTACGACCCTCGCGGCGCTGACGCTGGCTGCGACCGCAGTCGCCCAACCAGTGGGAGCGGCCGACCAGGCCGAGCCCCCCGTCCAGGCGTACGGCGAGCGCGACGGCGCGATCACGTCGCTCAACATCCTTCCGCCGGGACAGGGCGAGTACCAGAACGGCCCCGAGCAGGCGGCCGGCATGCAGAGCCCGCACAACTCCGACCAGATCCCGCTGTACGACGCGATGGTGCAGGGCGCGCCCGACCTCCGAAAGAAAGACCTCGGCCAGTACTTCAAGGACGCGTCGTTCGGCGTGAAGCCGGACGACGTCGAGCGCGAGTACTCGCCGCGCGAGGGCGTCGTCGTCTTGCGCGACGCGGGGTTCGGAGTCCCCCACGTCTACGGCACGACGCGCGCGGACGTGATGTTCGGCGCGGGCTACGTCTCCGCCGAGGACCGCCTGTTCATGATGGACACGCTGCGACACGTCGCCCGCGGCCGGATGAGCGAGTTCCTCGGGGCGTCGGAGGCCAACCTCGCGAGCGACCGGGCCGTCTACCGGACCTCCGGTTACACCGAGGAGGAGCTCGCCGCGATGGTCGAGCGCGTCAAGGACCTGCACCCGGAGCTCGGCCCGATCGCGTACGCCGACCTGACCGCATACGTCGAGGGCGTCAACCAGTACATCGACGAAGCGCGGACGGACCCGACGAAGCTGCCGGCCGAGTACGAGGCGTTGCAGATCGTGCCCGAGGACTGGAAGGCGACCGACACCGCGGCGGTCGCGAGCCTCATCGGCTCGCAGCTCGGCGTCGGAGGCGGCGGCGAGATCGGCAACGCGAACTTCGTCGGCGCGTTGATGAAGAAGGGCTTCAAGTTCAAGCAGGCGCGCAAGATCCTCGCCGACTTCAACTTCCCCGACGATCCCGAGTCCCCGGTGACGACCACCAAGCGCTTCGTCTGGAACACCGACCTCGGACGAGTGAACAAGCAGTCGCGGGCGTTCCCGGACGACCCGGCGGCGGTGAACGAGCAGCTCGGCAAGTCGCTGATGCCCGACCACCTCGACGCGCCGTGGGGGCCGATCCCACTGCGGTTCCCGGACGCGATGAGCAACGCGCTCCTCGTCGGCTCGAAGCGATCGACCTCCGGACGGCCCGTCGCGGTCATCGGCCCCCAGGTCGCGTACTGGTCGCCCGAGATCCTGATGGAGCTCGACCTCCACGGGCCGGGCGTCGACGCGCGCGGCGTCGGCTTTCCCGGCATCTCGCAGTACGTGCTGCTCGGCCGTGGCGCCGACTACGCGTGGAGCGCCACGTCTGCGGGAGGTGACCAGGTCGACACCTTCGTGGAGGAGCTGTGCGATCCGGAGGGCGGCGAGGCGACCGAGGACAGCACCGGCTACATGGACAAGGGCGAGTGCGTCGAGATCTACTCGCGCACCGATTCGTGGCAGGCGAAACCGTCGGCCGGCGGCGTGCCTCCGGAGACCGTCATCGTCGAGATGACGACCGAGCGCACCGACTCCGGGATCATCCAGGCGCGCGGGACCGTCGGCGGCAAGCCCGTCGCCTTCACCGCGCTGCGCTCGTCGTTCGGCAAGGAGGTGGACTCGGCCCTCACCTACGTCGAGATCTCCGACCCCGACAGGATCGACGGCGCGAGGGACTTCCAGCGGGCGTTCGCGCGGTTCACGTTCACGTTCAACTGGTTCTACCTGGACGACGAGGACATCGCCTTCCAGCTCGGCGGGACCCACCCGCTGCGCGCCCGGCACACGGACCCGGACCTCCCCGTGTGGGGCACCGGCAAGTGGGACTGGCGCGGCAAGCTCTCGTTCGCCAAGACCCCGAAGGACGTCAACCCGAAGAAGGGTTGGATGACGTCCTGGAACAACAAGCAGGCGCCCGGATTCCGCGCCAACGACCGCAACTTCAGCTACGGCCCGGTCCAGCGCGTGCAGATGCTCGACGACGGGATCCGCGCCTACCTCAAGCGCAAGGGCAAGCTGAGCCTCGTCGACCTCGTCAACATCATGGGCGACGCGGCCACGACGGACCTGCGCGGGACGCGCGTGCTGCCGTTCATGCTGAAGGCCGTCGGCAAGCCGTCCGATCCGCGCCTGCAGGAGGCCGTGAAGCTCCTGAGGGAGTGGAAGCGGTCGGGCGCGCACCGGCGCGACAAGGACGCCGACGGCTCCTACGAGCACTCCCCCGCCGTCGCCCTGATGGACGCGTGGTGGGAGCCGGCTGCGCAGGCGATCTTCAAACCGACCTTGGGCGACGCGTACGACGCTCTGCCGATGGGCCACCACGACAACCCGAGGGCCCAGGGCAGCGCGTTCCAGAGCGGCTTCTACTCACACATCAACAAAGACCTGCGGACGGTGCTGGGCCTCAGGGTGCGCGGCAAGATGTCGCGCGTCTACTGCGGTGGCGGGTCGTTGAAGAAGTGCCGCGCCGACCTCGTCGCGAGCCTCGACGCGGCCGTGGCCGCGCTCGAGGAGGAGTTCGGCGAGGACCCCGCGACGTGGGACGCGGACGAGGCCGGGGACCAGATCGACTTCACGCCGGTGGGGCTGCAGGACCAGCCGAACATGCAGTGGCAGAACCGCCCGACGTTCCAGCAGGTGCTGGAGTTCGGCCGCAAGGCTTCGTAGGCCGCGCGCCGAAACGGTCGGGTCTCCCGGGAGGGGGAGACCGACCGGTCGGCTGGTGCGGGGTTCGGTCTAGGCCGCGGGCGCCATCTGTTCGGCGAGCGGGATGAGCTCCATCACGTCGTTCTTCACCAGGAAGTCGTCCGCCCACGGCGGAGGGTCCTGGAGGACGGCGGAGAAGGCGATGATCTTGCTGCGGGGGCAGCGCTGGCGGATGAACTCGGCCGCCTTGCTCCCGTCCCAGCGGGGCATGAAGAAGTCGAGCACGACGAGGTCGGGCTCGATGTCGGCCGCGAGCATCGCGCCCTCGAAGCCGTCGCATGCGACCCCGCCGATGCGGAAGCCGCCGTGCATGCTGAACATCGTCGCGAGGAGCTCTCGCATGGAGGGATCGTCGTCGACGAGCAGGACCACCGGTCTATGAGCCATGCCCCCAATGTGCGCCCGGCCGGCGGCGTCGGCAATAGCCCGATGTGGCTATATGTCGGTCGTTGGGGGATCAATCGGACATGACTCGGGAGCGGGGGCCGTGGGACGGGGGCCGGGGGGCCACACCCATCTCCAGAGGTGTCAGACATGTCTGTCATGTCAGACACCTTGGGGAGGGTGTATGTGGCGGGGCAGCCTCGGTAGCCGGCTAGACCGTCGTCGGGGGGGCCGCTTCGGGGTTGATCCCGTATTTCTTCAGGGCCTCCGTTACCGCCTCCGGCTTCACGTCGCCTGCTTGCGCAAGCGCCGAGAGCGTCGCCACGACAATGTGCTCCGGGTCTATCTCGAAGAACCGTCGTAGCGCCTCGCGGTGGTCCGATCTTCCGAAACCATCCGTGCCCAGCGGGACGAACCTCGAGTCGATCCAGCGGGATATCTGGTCGGGCACCGCCTTGATGCTGTCGGACACCGCTACCACCGGGCCCTCGGCCGGCTCCAGGACCCGGGAGATGTACGGCTGCTTCGCCGGCTCCTCGGGGTGCAGCCGGTTCCACCGCTCGGTGTCCAGCGCGTCGGCGCGCAGCTGCTGGTACGACGTCACGCTCCACACGTCGGCCGCTACGTCGTGGTCCTTCGCCAGCATGTTCTGGGCCTCCAGAGCCTGCTGCATTATCGAGCCCGACCCGAGGATCTGCGCCTTGAACTTGCGCTCCCCCGGCGCCTCTTTGAACCGGTAGATGCCGCGGATGATGCCCTCCTCGACGCCCTCGGGCATCGCCGGCATCACGTAGTTCTCGTTGTAGAGCGTCAGGTAGTAGAAGACGTCCTCGCCGTTGTCGATCATCCGGCGCAGGCCCTCTCGCACGATCACCGCGGTCTCGTATGCATACGCGGGGTCGTAGGAGAGACACGCCGGGTTCGTCGACGCCATCAGCAGCGTGTGGCCGTCCTGGTGCTGGAGGCCCTCGCCGTTCAGCGACGTGCGGCCGTACGTCGCGCCGAGCAAAAAGCCCTTGCCGCGCTGGTCGGCGAAGGACCACACCTGGTCGGCGATCCGCTGGAACCCGAACATCGAATAGAAGATGAAGACCGGGATCATCGGCTCGGCGTGCGTGGCGTACGCCGTGCCCGCCGCGGTGAACGAGGCCATCGAGCCGGCCTCGGTGATCCCCTCCTCGAGGATCTGGCCCTGGTGGGACTCGCGGTACGCGAGGAGGTGCTCCGCGTCGACAGGCTCGTAGAGCTGACCGTGCGCGGCGTAGATCTTGAACTCGGGGAACAGCGACTCCATGCCGAACGTGCGCGCCTCGTCCGGGATGATCGGGACGACGCGCTCGCCGACGCGCTCGTCGCGCATGAGCTTTCGCAGGAGCCGGACGAACGCCATCGTCGTCGACACCGGCTGCTTCGAGCCGGCCCCGAACTCCTCGTAGAGGTCCGCCTTCGGCAGCGGGATCGACCTCGGCTTCGATCGCCGCTCCGGGACGAACCCGCCGAGGCGCCGGCGCTGGTCGCGCATGTACTCGATCTCGATCGAGTCCTTGCCCGGGTGGTAGTAGGGGGCGACGCCTTCCTTGATGTCCGCGTCCGTGATCGGGAGGCCGAGGCGGTCGCGGAACGTGCGCAGCTCCTCCTCGGACAGCTTCTTCATCTGGTGCGTGACGTTGCGGCCCTCGAACGACTGGCCGAGCGTCCATCCCTTGACGGTCTTGGCCAGGATCACGACGGGCGCGTCCTTCAGCTCGACCGCCGTCCGGTACGCCGCGTAGAGCTTCC
>DASQEJ010000257.1:0-2063 GCA_035633715.1 Actinomycetota bacterium
GGCTGCCGCCGGGCACCCGCTGTCACTCGAACATGACGCCGACGATCGCCCGCGGCGACGGCCGGACCGTCGCGATCGGCTCGCCCGGTGCGGACCGCATCGTGACGGCGATCGCGCAGACGCTGGTGCGCCTCGCGTTCGACCGGGCCTCGTTGCAGGAGGCCGTGACGGGGCCGCGCATCCACCTCGACCCCCGCCCGACGGGCGAGCTGCTGTGCTTCGAGCCGGGCATCCCCGGCGAGGCCGTCGGCTACAACCCGCTCCCCTACGAGGACATCCACATGTACTTCGGCGCCGTCCAGGTCGCGTCGGTGAACGACGACGGCGAGGTCGACGCGGCCTTCGACCCGCGCCGTTCGGGGGGCAGCGCGCTCATCTAAGCTCTCGGTGTTGACGCGGTTCGCTCGTGGGTTCGCTCGTCGAAGGGGGATCACGATGGCCCGGCTGTTCTCCATAGGCCCCGGCATCTCGATGAAGGGGCGGAAGTTCAAGGGCCTGCGGGGCTTCGCCGGCAAGCCGTTCCACCCGCCGCTGACCGACCTCGTCGTCGGCGCCTACTTCTTCTTCGGGATCTTCGACCTGATCTCGTTCCTGTCCGACGACCCGCGCACGGAGTACGACTTCTTCCGGGCCGGCACGATCCTTTTGGTGTCGGGCTTTCTGTTCTCGCTGCCGACGATGCTGACGGGCTTCTGGGACTGGCTGAAGTCGACTCCCCGCCACACGCAAGTCTGGAGGACGGCGAACTTCCACATGGCGACGATGCTGACGGTAGGAGTTTTGGTGATCGTGGACATCCTGATCCGGACGGGCGACGGGAACGACTCGGCCGGGCTGGGCCTCACGATCCTGTCGCTGGCGATCACGGGCCTGATGACGCTAGGAGCCACCTACGGCGGGAGCCTGACCTACGACTACAGCTTCAACGTAGAGGAATTGGATGGCCGAGTCTGGGAGCCGAGTGAGACCGACCTCTACCCGTCCGACAAGCCGTTGAAGTAGTTCCGTGTCACATGAGGCCGACTATAGATGTCCCACGTGACAGAGGACGGGGCCGAGGCTCAGCGAGAGCCACCCGGCTCGGAACCCGAGGCTCCGGCCTGGGCCGGTGGGGTCCCGGAGCTCGATGACCCCCCGGAACCAGAAGGAGAAGCCGGAGGGTTCGTAGACGCGCCGGCCCCGTGCGGTCTCTTCGGCGAAGACGCCGAGCTGCCTCCGCTGTATCCCCCCCGCTTCGTGATGCGGGAAGAACTCGGGTCGCTCATTGCCCCTCCTTCGACTCGTCCGGATCGGCGAAGAATTCGAGATGGAGAATGTCTTCCCATTTTACGAGCAGAGACGAACCAAGGCTGACGAGCTCGCCAGAAGCATCGGCCGCGAATTCGCCCGAGCTCAAGACTTGGTAGGTGTCCTGCAAGTAAAGGTCCTGTGGCTCGTCCGGATACCCGGCCGCGTACGAGGAGTCACGGAAGAGGCCTCCCACCCAGCCAGCCCCATCCTGCAATCGGATTCTCACGACTCCGTGCGGCCTCGCCGCAAAGAGGAAGTCCCAGGCGCGGGGCGCCGGGTCGGCCCCCGCGAGGAGACGCGCTATCGCCCATTTCCTTCGAACCGCAACAGCCGCCAAGCTCCCGAGCGCGAGGGGTACGGCAACGTAAGCCATGGGAACCAGGTAAAGCCACGCCGGCAGGATTGCACCGTCCAATACGAGATTAGTGAATCGACCAGCGTCATCCGGAACGTGAAGATAGTTCCGCCACAAGTAGTGAGCCGGATACGTCAGCAGAGTCAGAAACAGCGCGGAGACGCCGACGAATCGGAGTAACCGATCAGAAAGGCCGATCCCCCAGCGACCCACCTCCCGTTCAAACGCCCACGTGTAGAGCGCTCCCGGGAGAATCGCTACGAGGAGGATGAGCAGTCCGGCGAGCGAAGTTGGCATGCAGTCGAATGTAACGACGCGGTAGGACAGGATTCCTCCACCACCCGACGCAAAGGCCCGGTTCACCCGCCCCCGGGCCCCTTGTTCGCTATCTGACAGAGTTCTCCACCTAACAGAATCG
>DASQEJ010000258.1:0-2430 GCA_035633715.1 Actinomycetota bacterium
GCATCCCCAGGCGATCGCGCAGTGCGAGGAGTTCCTCAGCGCGCTCGACGTCGTCGTGCGGCCCGAGTACGACACCGCGGGGGCCGCGAAGCACGTGGCCGAGCGGTCCCTCGGGGGCATAGCGGCGATCGCGTCGCGGCGGGCCGGTGAGATGTACGGGCTGGAGATCCTCGCCGAGCGCATCCAGACCTATCCGGACAACCACACGCGCTTCGGCGTCCTCGCGCGCGCCCCCGAGCCGTTCGGCACCCCCGACAAGTCCTCGCTCGTGTTCGGCGTCGGCCACGTCGCCGGCTCCCTCTACCGTTGCATCGGCGCGTTTGCCGAGCGTCACCTGAGCCTCACGAAGCTCGAGTCCCGGCCCCGGGCCGGGCGTCCGTGGGAGTACGTCTTCTACGCGGACGTCCTCGCTCCGGCGGAGGGGGACCAGATGATCGCGGCGCTGGCGGAGCTCAGCGAGCACGCGACGTTCACCCGCCTGCTCGGCTCGTACGCGGCGGCCGTCCCCGCCCGCTCGTAGACTCGTCCGACCACCCACAAACCTTTTTCCCAGGAGGGATCCCATGGCTCGCATCGACGTCCTGCCCGAGGTCACGAAGTTCCTCGAAGGCTCTCCCAAGATGACGATCGCCGGTCAGCCCGTCGATGCCGTGTCGGGCGAGACCTTCGAGGTGATCGACCCGTCGACCGGGCAGACGGTGACCGAGGTCCCGCGCGCCGGCGTCCCCGACGTCGACGCGGCCGTAGCGGCCGCCCGGGAGGCGTTCGAAGACCGTCGCTGGACGGGGTTGCGCCCGGGCAAGAGGGCCGACATCCTGCTCAAGGTCGCCGACCTCCTCAAGCGCAACATGAACGAGCTGGCGCAGCTCGAGTCGATCGACTCCGGCAAGCCGTTGAAGATCGCGTCGGGCGAGATCTGGGCGGCCGCCGAGTGCTTCCGCTACTACTCGGGGTGGCCCACGAAGATCTACGGCGAGACGAACCCGACCGACGACAACATGTTCGTGTACGCGCTGCGCGAGCCCGTCGGCGTGTGCGGGGCGATCATCCCGTGGAACTTCCCGCTGATCATGGCTGCGTGGAAGCTGGGCCCCGCGCTCGCGTGCGGCAACACCTGTGTGCTCAAGCCCGCCGAGCAGTCTCCGCTCACCGCGCTCCGCCTCGCTCAGCTGCTGCTGGAGGCCGGCGTCCCCGACGGCGTCGTCAACGTGATCCCGGGCTTCGGCGAGGACGCCGGTCAGGCCCTCGCGCAGCACGCCGACGTCGACAAGATCTCGTTCACCGGCTCGACCGAGGTCGGTCGGAAGATCCTGCACGCGTCCGAGGGCAACCTCAAGAAGGTGACGCTCGAGCTCGGGGGCAAGTCGCCGAACATCGTCTTCGCCGACGCGAACATGCGGCGCGCTGCGAAGGGCTCGATGCTCGGCGTGTTCATGAACACCGGGCAGATGTGCACGGCCGGGACGCGCGTGCTCGTCGAGAGCTCGGTCCACGACGAGTTCGTGGAGTCGCTCGTCGACGCGACGAAGTCGATGAAGGTCGGCCCCGCTCTGGACGAGGAGACCGGGATCGGCCCGGTCATCTCGGCCGAGCAGCTCGAGCGCGTCACCGGCTACATCGAGATCGGCAAGACCGAGGGGGCCGAGGTCGCGACCGGAGGGGGCCGCGCCGAGGGCATGGGCGACGGTTACTTCGTCGAGCCCACGATCTTCACGGGCGTGCGCAACGACATGCGGATCGCGCAGGAGGAGATCTTCGGCCCGGTCGCGGGCGTCATCGAGGTAGCCGACGTAGACGAGGCGATCGACGTCGCGAACGACAGCATCTACGGCCTGGCGGCCGCAGTGTGGACGAACGACCTGACGAAGGCGCACAAGGTCGCGCGCGGCGTGAAGGCCGGCACGGTGTGGGTGAACTCGGCGGGCCTGTACGACCCGAGCATCTCGTTCGGGGGCTACAAGCAGTCGGGCTTCGGCCGGGAGCTGGGCAAGCACGCGCTCGAGGCGTACACGCAGGTAAAGAGCGTCTGGGTCAACTTGAAGTAGGGGGCCGCGCGCTCGAGCGGGCGTCTCGAACCGCATCTCCGGCAGGCTCCGGCGCTCGCGTCACCACGAACGGCTCCTCGATCAGGCAGTGCCGGGGCGGCGCCTCCACTGGTTGGACGGCCGACTCGCCGCGCTCCCACTGCCGAGGCCAGCGCCACTTCTTGCAGGGCTTCTTCAAGCCGATCGGGTGCACCGTCACACCGGCTTCGTCGACCTTGAGCCTGAGGAAGTTCTTGTACGTCTGAAGGTGCTGAGCCGCGAAGACCTCGTTCACGTTGCACCGGACGACCTGAGCCAGGCACAGGTAGGCCGCCATGACCATCGTCCCGACGACCGCGCCCCACGCGGCGGTCAGGGCGACGAACGCGAGGCGGGCGGGGCGCGA
>DASQEJ010000259.1:0-2580 GCA_035633715.1 Actinomycetota bacterium
CTTCGGGTCGAGCTTGGTCGCGGCGGCGAGCCTCGCGGTCACCTCGGCGCGCGACATCGTGGGTCCGCTCCCGCCCGCCGCGAGCTTGCTCGCCTGCGCCCACTTGCGCACGTACGAGCCGTCGGTGACCTCGGAGGGCGGAAGCTCGCCGTTCACGAACCGCGCGACATCGACGAGGCTCTGCGCCGCGATGTCGGTGACATAGCTCCACACGTTCACGCTGGTCGCGATCTTCTCGCCGCTGATGGGATCGTCGGCGTCGACCATGATGCCCCACGCCGACGGCGTCTGCGGCTTGTCGATCACGAGCACGCTGTGCCACCGCAGATCGCCGAGGCGCGTCTTCCGGCCCTCCTCGCCGCACGACGGGTGATCGCCCTTGATGACCGGGTTATGGCAGAGCACGATCACGGGATTCATCGCGACGATGTGCCCGATCGCGGCCGCGTCGCGGTCGTTCGGGTCGCCGCGCTCGGCGGCGATCTTGGCGGCGCCCTCGTTCGCCATCGCAGTGCACTTGCTCGTGTCCCACGCCTGCTCGCGGAAGCAGCGGTTCACGTCGCGCGCGAGCTCCATGGCGTCGTCGAAATCGTCCTGCTGTCCCGTCCACATCGGGTAGCGCGTGTCGCAGTCTGCGCCGCCGGTCCTCCGGCACTCGACGAGGCGCGCGCTCTGAACGGCCGTCTTCATCGCCATGTCCCACTCCTCGACGGCCCAGCCTGTGGCCTCGAAGAGGTCTTCATCGCCGCCGCCGATGTACCAGGGGATCGTGATCGGCTCGCGCTTGATGTACGGGAGCGTGCACCTGCCCTTGAAGACATCGCACCGCGAGCCGGGCCCCGCCGCCTCGCACTCGTCGGAGGTCGCGTTCTGGTTCTCGTCGCGGTTCGGGTCGGCGCTCGGATTACCGGTCGGGATCTCGGTGGTCTCTTTGGTGGCGCAGGGGATGAACCCGGTCATCGCCTCCGGGTCATCGTAGTAATGGCTGCGCTTGTAGATGTTGTAGCGCGACGCGAAGCGGAACCAGCGGTTATCGAGCATTCCATAGTTGCGCTCGTAGCCGTAGCGATAGCCGAAGTTGAAGATGCCGAACGCCTGGAAGCGGACGCCGTCGAAGTCGACCTGCTCGAAATCGTTATCAACGACCTTCTTGAACGAGTGGCGGATCGTCACCTCGGTCGCGTTGCAATTGCCGTACGGCGCTGTCCCGCCCGCGAAATCGGCGGGCAGGTAGCACGCGGGGTACTTGTCGATGCCCCAGCCGAGGCCCGAGAGGTCGACCATCGCCGGCGTCGCGAACACCTTGGTCGTGACGTCGAAATAGCCCGACTCGCGGTCGAAGAAGGGCGCGTCCGGGCTGTTCGGGTCGTTGACGTAGTAGGCCAGCGGCTCGTACGTCACGCCGCCCTGGATGCCGAGCTGCGAGAGCGTGTCGAAGTCGTAGCTGCTCGTCATCAGGTTGCGCGACCAGTCGACGCGCATGTGCTCGCGCTGGTGCCACACGCGGTCGCTCGTGTTCTCGACGATGATGTTCGATTCTTCGCCCGTCGCAGGGTTGTATTCGCGGCGGATGTCAAAGTGCGATTTGATGACGAAGCTCGCGACGACTTGCCCGTCGTTCGCCGTCCTCTTGGCGAGCCCCTTGATAGGCGCGCCCTTCGCGTCGGTGCCCTCGATCCGCTCGTAGGCCAGGCGGGCGTTGAGGAGCGTCTCGGTGATCTCCCATTTGATGCGCGAGACGGGCTGAGCGTACGACGCCTGGAAGAGCCCGTTCAGCGTGGCGCCGTAGGGCACGTCAATAATAGTACCCCGCATGTAAAATTCGGGGTCGTCTGCTGCGTCGTCGAGCTTCGCCCCCACAAAGAAAGCTTTCTGGAGTGCGTCGGCTTGCACCCGATTGATCGGCGCACGCTCCTCGGCGCACCCGGGGCCGACCCCGGCGACGACAAGGATGGCGACGACGAGCGCGACCTGCTTCCACGTCGATTCCACCATGAACTCCACCTTCCTGGCAAAAGACATCCATCCGCACCCACGCTGCCGGAACGCTAAGACGAGCCTGCCTCGAAAAGCAGCTATGGAAGAGGCTGCTCCTGGTACCGATCCCCAAAGTGTCGTTTAATTGACGCTTTCCGGTGCGCGGTTCCCGACAGTATTGCCTGCCGTAACTGTGTCCGCCAGCCGAAGGTGAGGTGATTCTCCGCTCGAATGAGCTCGCTTGGACACGTGCATTGACGAGCAGCTTACGACGTACTCGCAGCAACAGCGGTGGTGCCAAACGTACGTAGTCGCTCGGCCCGCCTACTCGACCGTGACGTCACGCCGGGAGTTTCATGGCAGTCGACCGCTCGCTCCAAACCTAGCTATCCCCTATAAAGGAACGCTACATGGGGTAGCGACCAACGACCGCGTAGGGGCGAAGCCCCTTACTGCCGACCGCCAGGTCCGCCAGGTCCGGATTGGAAAGCAATCGTGTTCCTGCGACACGTCAAATCGCGCGCACAGGTGTCCCATGCGCATAGGAACGCCGTTCGATTCGACGATCCAGGGCGCGCAGAGGACCCTCAAGGCGAGCGAGCC
>DASQEJ010000260.1:0-5845 GCA_035633715.1 Actinomycetota bacterium
GCTCTTCGGCGTCCATCCCTGGACCGCGAACCTCTTCCCCGGCATCGCCGTCGCGACGGCCGTTGCCGTGGCCGCGGCGATCTTGGGAACCGTCCTGGGGCGGATCCTCGCCTGCGAGCGGCCGGGAATCGGGAAGACCCCGCTCGCGCTCGCCGGCGTCGCGGTGCTGGTCGGGCTGACGCTCCCGCTGCCGCGCACCGCGGCCCCCTCCGAGGGGACGGTCGCGAGGACGCCGGCCGGAGACGGCGCCGTCGACGTGACGGTGACGATGGATCCGCCCGACGCGGCGGAGGAAGTGGACTACTTCGAGGTCATGTCGTGGCAGGGGGGCTCGCTCGTCGTGACCGCGCTCGAGGACCGGGGGCCGGGCGTGTACGAGTCGACCACCCCGGTTCCGGCCGACCACCACTGGAAGAGCATGGTGAGGCTCGCCGACAAGGACCTGATGGCCGCGGTGCCGGTGTTCCTCCCGGCCGACCCCGAGATCGGCGCGAAGGAGATCCCCGTCGTGCCCGAGCGGACGTCGACGTTCCACCGCGACACCGAGCTGCTCATGCGCGAAGCGCACGAGGGGGCCGCGTGGCCGGCGACGATCGCGTACTCCGCCATCCTCGGCATCGCCGTCGTATGGATCGTGACGCTGGCGCTCGGGTTCGCGCGCCTGGCGAAGGCCGAAGTCCCCGCGACGGCGCGCCGGAGGAGCGGCCGCGTGGCGCCGGAGGCCGTGACGACGTGACGCCTCTACGCGTCGTAATCACCGGAGCGGCCGGCGGGATCGGCGCCGCCGCGACGGCGGCGCTCGAAGGACGCGGCGCGCGCGTGGCGGGGATCGACCTCGTCGGGGGGCCGGACCTCGTCTCCGGCGACGTCACCGATCGCGACTCGATCACGGCGGCGGTGGAAGCGTGCGCTGAGCGCCTCGGCGGGATCGACGTCCTCGTCAACAATGCCGGGATCGGCCGGGCGCAGGACGCCGGCGACTTCCCCGACGCGGCCTCGCACGCGGTGATGGAGGTGAACTTCTTCGGCGCGTGGAACGCGACGGCGGCCGCGCTCCCGTATCTGCTGGAGAGCCGCGGCCACGTCGTCAACGTCGCGTCGGGCCTCGCGATCGTCGACGTCCCGTTCGCGGTTGCGTACGCGGCGAGCAAGCGCGCGCTCGCCGCCTACTCGGCCGCGCTCCGGATCGAGTACCGCGACCGCCTGACCGTCACGACCGTCTACCCCGGCTACATAAGGACGTCGATCCACGAAGCCGCGGCGGCCAGCGGCGCGTCGCTGGAGGGACTGGTGCGAGCCGACACGGTCGAGGGGGCCGCGGCGGCGATCGTTAGCGCCTGCACGAAGAAGCCGCGCACGATAGCGACGAGCCGCATGTCGACGGCGGAGCTATGGGCCGCGCGCCGCTTCCCGAACCTGACGGCGGCGACGATCGCGCGCCGCGTGACGCGCTGGAAGAAGCAGCGCCCGCCCCCCGGCTGCGTGCGCTACCCGGACCGGACCTCCTGGGGGGGCTGAGCTACTGGCGCGAGGCCGCGGCCCTCGGGTTCGGCAGCGGCGTCAGCACCTCTTCCAGCTTCTCCTTCAGGTGCTTGTAGTTCGGCGGTAGCGACAGCGCCTCGCCGAGAGTCTCCAGCGGCTCGTCCGACGTGAAGCCCGGCCCCATCGTCGCGATCTCGAACAGGATCCCCGACGGCTCCCGGAAGTAGATCGACTTGAAGTAGAAGCGGTCGATCACCGGCGTTACCTGGCCCCCGGCCTCCGCGACCCGCTCCCGCCACGCGTCGTGCTCGTCCATCGGCGACGACCACGCGACGTGATGGACGGTCCCGGCCCCGTTGAGGCCGCGCTCCTCCGGCGCCTGGTCGTAGCCGTAGAAGGAGCCGCGCTCCTCGCCGCGGGCGGTCCACTCGCCGGGCGACGATTCCTCGAAGCCGAGGCCCTCGCGAAGGAATGAGGCACTCTCCGACGGGTCGGCGCTGTACGCCCGGACGCCGTCGAAGCCCAGCAGCGCGTGCTCGGCCGGTACGTCGGGATGGTTCGCCCGCAGCGGCGGGTCGGGCGTGTCCCCGACCCGCAGCTCGAGGCCGAGGCCCTCGGGGTCGTCGAACCGCAGGTACCCGTCGCCGCGCTCGGCCTCGACGCCCGCCTCGCCGAGACGGGTCTCCCAGAAGCCGAGGCTCTCCTCCGAGCCCACCCTCCACACGATCCGGTGGACCATCCCGGCCCCCGCTCGCCCGCTGCCCAGGCCCGGGTACTCGAAGAACGTGATGTCGGAGCCGGGGCTGCCCTTCTCGTCGGCGTAGAACAGGTGGTAGACGGTCGGGTCGTCCTGGTTGACCGTCTTCTTGACCATCCTGAGCCCGAGCGTCCCCGCGTAGAACTCGACGTTTCTCGGCGCGTCGCCCGTGATGGCGGTGATGTGGTGGATGCCCTCGAGTCTCATATCGCCTGCTCCCTCGCTCGGCGTCTGGGTCTCTAGGGGGAACCGGCCCCTCGGAGAAGCTATTCCGGCGGGCGCTCGGGCCACCAGGGGCGCCCGAGCAGGTGGGGACCCGGCTCCGTCTAACCCTTCTTACGTGCGAAAGTTCCTCGCCGTTGCGCTCGTGTGCCTGGCCGCGCTGGGAGGCTCGGTCGCGCACGCGGCCGGCCAGCTCCGCGCGGACGAGAAGCCGGTCGCGGAGGGCCCCGTCTACGACTCGGGGACCCAGCAGTGCGACGAGCAGACGCTCGAGTCCGGCGGCAAGCCGGTCATCAAGGTGGCCTTCTGCATCTTCTTCTACAACTTCGACCCGCTGTTCGAGCTCGACCTCAACAACGACTACGGCGTCGTGTGGGCGCAGGCGACGTTCGACGCGCTCCCCGGCTACTGCACGACGGAGCTCAGCTTCTACGTCGAGATGCCCGACGGGACCGTCCTGTACGAGCGGGCGCCCCAGAAGGCGGTGGCCGCCAAGCGGAAGACCCCCGCCGTCGTCGAGGTCAACGCGCTGGCGAACGGGAACGCGATCCAGCCGGCGAAGCTGTCGCAGGAGCTCCAGCTCCTGCCCGGGAAGGTGACTCCGACGGGCTCGGGCGAGGAGCCCCGGGTCGGGGTCGCGTGGAAGGGACGCTCTCCGGCGAAGCTGGCTTTCGCCACGGGGGCCGAGATCTCGTGGCCGTGGCTGTCGGGACCGCCGGCGATCCGGCTCGGTGCGGACACGATCCGGCTGACGTCGGGGAAGGGCTGCTAGCTCGGCGCCCCAGACCGGATTTGAACCGGCGACCTTCTCCTTGACAGGGAGATGAGCACTCCTAGCTGCTCCACTGGGGCTTGGCTTTCGAGGCTAACAGACCCTATCTGCACGCTATTCTGCGATTCCTCAGGCGAGGTAGCTCAGTTGGCAGAGCACGCGACTGAAAATCGCGGTGTCGGCAGTTCGATTCTGCCCCTCGCCACCAGAACGGAGGAAAAAGAAGAGGCGCCCGGAGGCGCCTCTTTCCCTTCCCTGGTGCTCGAACCTAAGCTTCCTTCATCGCTCCTTCGAGGAACCGTTTCACCTCGTCCGCGCGGTAGCGGCGGTGGCCGCCCAGCGTCCGGATCGAGGAGAGCTTCCCGGCCTTCGCCCACCGTGTGACCGTCTTCGGGTCTACCCGGAAGAGCGCAGCGACCTCGGCGGGCGTGAGGAGGGCATCGTCTTTCTGCGCCTTCATCGTTGCCTCCGTTCTAGCTTCTCTGGAGCGGGGCATCCGGTCCAGTGCGACCCGCCGGGGAGCCTCTCCCCGGAACGTGTCACAGGTAGATATTCGGCCTAAAACGGACGCGGCGGAATGGCTAGATGGGACCATTTTCGGGTGATTGCGGTGGACTAGTCCTTCAGTAGTCCGTCACGGGGAGCAAACCGCTAGTTCACGACCTCGCGCGAGCGGGCGAGGTTCCACCGCTCGGTCAGCTCGCCGAAGATGCGGCCCGACGTCACGACGTCGCCCGCGGCCAGCGCGTCGAGGCAAGCCCAGATCTCCTTCGAAGAGTGGTCCTCGAGCAGCTCCTCGTCCTCGAAGTCGCGGGCGACCGACGAGTAGTCGAGCTCGACCAGGCAGTCGTCCGGGAACTCCGCGAACCACCCGGCGAGCTCCTTCACGTAGCCCGTCACGTCCTCGTCGATCCACGAGCCTTCGAGCACGTCGATCGCGCGGCTGAGCCGGGCCCGCGCCGCGTCCATCGTGGTCTCGTAGCGGATCCGCAGCCCCGATCGGTCCTCGGTGAGGATGCGCTCGGTCTCGTCGAACGCGACGAACCACCGCAGCGGCACGTGCCAGTTCGCGTGGAGGATGTGCGACCGGACCTCGGGCTCGTCCTCGCCCAAGGCAGCCAGCTCGGCGGCGGCGCGACGGGCCTCTGCCTCCGGCACGAACGCGTCGGCGACCTCCTCCGGCACGCTCGTCCGGAACGCGAGCAGGCCGGCCAGCATCCGCAGCCGCGTCCGCCACGGGCACACGTACGTCGTGCCGTCGACCTCGCGCACGAACGCGCCGTCGGTCTCGGCGCCGATCGGCTCGGCGTCGGGAAGGGCGCGGCCCAGCAGCCACTTGCGGACCAGCGCGGGCTCGTCCTGCTCGATCTCCTCGGAGTGCCCCGCCCACGCGGCCCGCTCCGATTCGGAGAATTCGGACAGCGGCTGGTACACGCGGAGGTAAGAGGTCCTGATCATCGTCCAAATGCTAAACGCAGCCCGAGCGAGCGGGCGGTAAAGTCTGGTCTGCACCTCGGCGCATCCGGCGCCCTTCCAGGACAGGGAGACCTCATAACAATGAGTGTGTTCGAGCACATCAACGGCGATGGCTACGAGCAGGTCGTTTTCTGCTCCGACGATCAGTCGGGGCTGCGCGCGATCATCGCGATCCACTCGACCGCGTTGGGCCCCGCGCTCGGCGGGACGCGCTTCTACCCCTATCCCGCGGAGGAGCTCGCGCTCGTCGACGTGTTGCGGCTCGCCAAGGGCATGACGTACAAGGCCGCGGCTGCGGGCCTCGACCTCGGCGGCGGCAAGGCCGTCATCATCGGCGACCACCGCCGGATCAAGACCGAGGAGCTGCTGCGCGCGTACGGGCGCTTCGTCGAGACGCTCGGCGGCCGGTACATCACGGCCGAGGACGTCGGCACAGCGCTCGAGGACATGGACGTCGTCCGTCGCGAGAGCCGCTGGGTCACGGGCTGCTCGCACACGTACGGCGGATCGGGCGACCCGTCCCCCGTAACCGCGTTCGGCGTGCTCCAGGGCATCAAGGCGTGCGCGCTCGAGGTCTTCGGCGAGCCCGACCTAGCGGGACGCACGGTCGCGCTGCAGGGCGTCGGGAAGGTCGGCCACGCGCTGTGCGGCTACCTCGTCGAGGAAGGCGCGAAGGTGACGATCGGCGACATCGACGTGGACAACCTCGCTCGCGCCGTCGGCGACTACGGCGTCCAGACGGTGAGCCTCGCCGACATCCACAAGCAGGAGGTCGACATCTTCGCCCCCTGCGCGCTCGGCGGCATCGTCAACGACGACACGATCTCCGACTTCCGCTGCAAGATCATCGCGGGGGCCGCGAACAACCAGCTCGCACGCCAGGAGCACGGCGACAAGCTGCGCGACCTCGGCATCCTCTACGCACCCGACTTCGTCATCAACGCCGGCGGCCTCATCAACGTCGAGGACGAGCTGCGCGGGTACGACCGGGCGCGCGCGATGAAGCGGGTCGAGGGCATCTACAAGCAGCTCCAGCTGATCTTCGCCATGGCGCGGGAACGCGGTCTCTCGACGGCGCGAGCCGCGGAGGAGCACGCGCAGGAGCGGATCAGGAAGATCAGCCGGATCCGCCTCGT